>JAFDEW010000437.1 GCA_019310125.1 Deltaproteobacteria bacterium
ACGTTCACTTTAGACAGACAAAGATCGTCATTGATGAAGGTATTTAAAGGTGCAAGGAGGATAGGATATGGATGATACATTTACCGTTTTCAAAGCGAGCAAGCATTGTAAAGTTTCTTCAAAAACTATCATCAACTGGATAGAGGCCGGCCATATAAATGCATACAAGACGGTTGGCGGGCATCGGCGGATTAAACGGCCGGATCTGGAGGAATTCATGAAAAAGCAGGGGATTCCAATTCCGAATGAGGAAATGAAAGATGAAAGAAAAAGGATACTTGTCGTGGATGACGATCCTATTATTGTGGAAACAATTGTTCAGGCCCTTGAAGAGGATGAATACGATTACGATGTGATTTCCGCTTCCGACGGATTTGAGGCAGGACTCCAAGTCAATCACTTTCACCCTCACCTGATGATTCTGGATATAATGATGCCCGATATTAAGGGAAACGAAGTTTGCCGGAAAGTCAAATCAAATGAGCTCACCCGCGATACAAAAATCATTGTTTTATCCGCTTATCTGGACGAGGAAAAATTTAAGGAAATGAAGGCTCATGGCGCCGATGTCTGCTTTTCCAAACCGTTGCCCCTCCCTCAACTAAAGGAGGAAGTTGCCCGGTTATTGGAGTTCAAATAATAACCCGAGTTCTCGGACCGCCATGAAAGGAGGCGAACGGTGAAACTTAAAGACGCACTGAGAAGAAAAAAATTTGTGATTACTTCCGAAATCCAGGCACCCATGGAGGATGATAATCCAGAAAAGCTGGTTGAGAATCTGAAACGAATAAAAGGGCGCGTGGACGGTGTATCGGTAATGGAAGTGGAGCTTGAAGGGATTGTGGGAGACAGCATAAAAACATGTGAAATCCTTCAGATTAACAGGTTTAACGCCATTTACCAGACCACAACCCGCGATAAGAATCGCATTCAGCTTCAAAAGGACCTTACAACTGCCCATGAGACCGGCGTTGAAAATCTCCTTGTATTTACAGAAGATTACCGCATCACTGGTGACAGCCTTCAGGAGACCATGTTCTTTCATGTGGATTCAGGTAAGCTGGCATCGGTACTCGAGCATATAAAGGGAGGCCATTCCATTGATGGCAATAAGTTGGCTTCAAATATCGAATTTGTCCTCGGATCGGGCGTGGAAACCCCCTGGGGTAAAAATGTTCCGAAACAAGGGATGCAGGAGATGGAAACCATGGGAGATATTGGGACAGAATATTTTCTCACGACTCCCATTTTCGACCTCGATCAGTTTGAAAGGTTTATCAAGCAGGTAAAACCCTTTCAGATTCCCGTAATCGCAGAAGTGATGATCTTAAGAACCGCGGGAATGGCCAGGTTTATCAATCGTCACTTCAAATCAGGGCTGGTACCTGACTGGGTCATTAAAAAACTGTCGGCGTCTTGGGACCTGGAAAAAGCGAGCATTGAGCTTTTTGCCGATACGGTAAAGGGCCTGAAGGATCTTTGTCAGGGGGTTCACATCATTACATTCGGAGGAGTGGATAAACTGAAGCTGTACATGGATGCAGCCAAGCTTAAATAGTGCTTGAACAAAAACCGTCTTTTTTGCCAATATCTGCGTCAGCAATATAAGGAGGCCAATGAGATGACATCACCGATCGAATTGGATGAACTGGATTGTGATTTTAAGGAGAGTGTTCAGGAAAGTACTCCCGAGGCCAATCTGGATTTGTGCTTGACCTGCGGGGCTTGCACAGGAGGATGCCCCGCATCGGAACTATTGGACATGGATCCCAGGAAGCTTTTGAGAATGGTGTTGCTGGGGATGGATGATGAAGTCAGGAAAACACCATGGGCATGGGTATGTACCATGTGTGCCAGGTGTTTCAAAGCATGCCCGATGAAAATCAATATTCCAAAGCTTGTCTATAGCATAAGGAGATCATGGCCCAGGGACAAAGCTCCCAAAGGCATCAGAGGGTCCTGCGATCAGCATATCCGGACGGGAAATGCCATGGGAGTTCCTTCCGATGACTTTATATGGGTCGTGGAGGATGTTGCCGAAGAGATACGGGAAAACGATCCCAAGTTCAAGGATCTTCAGGTATCTGTAGACCGGAAGGGAGCCCACTTGGTCATTAATCAGAATTCGCGAGAACCCGTGACGGAGCCGGATGAGTTGGGACCGTTATGGAAAATACTTCACATGGTTGGCGCCGATTGGACCTACCCGTCGGTCATGTGGGCAGGAGAGAATTACTGTCTGTTTCTTGCCGATGAGGAAGGATGGAAATACATTCTTGAAGAATTCGTCTACCATATTGACAACAACCTTGGTTCAAAGGTTGTTGTCAATACCGAATGAGGGCATTCATTCTTTGCAATCCTGGAAGGATTGAAAAAATTCAATATACCTCACAACTTCGAATTTACAAGTATCATCACCCTGTATG
>JAFDEW010000438.1 GCA_019310125.1 Deltaproteobacteria bacterium
CCCTGCATGTTGATAGAAATTGTATTCCTTATCTTTTCCTCCGTGGTCCACAAGCAGATCTTTTTTTTCGTAAACCAGCGATAAAATTTCTCGCTTGCACATCTCAAAATCAGGTGTCAATTGGATGGCCGATGTCGGACATGCCTCTTCACATAAACCGCAGTAAATACATCGGCCAAAGTTGATGCGAAACCAGGCGGCATAACGTCTGCCGTCCTCTCTCTCTGCCGATTGCATGGAGATGCAACTCACCGGACACACTGCCGAGCACAAGTAGCAGGCCACACACCGTTCCCCGCCGTCCGGGTCCCGGGTCAAGATGATTCGGGCCCGGGTCCGCTCCGGCAAAGGACGCTTGTATTCCGGGTATTGTTCGGTAATGGGCTTCCGAAAAAGGTGCTTGAAGGTCGTGGCAAATCCGTCTGCGAACGCCTTTAAAACCTCCAAAGCCTCTGCCATGGAACCAACGCTTTCGCCCAAGTCCTTTTCAATATCACGCTGATCGTTATCGTTTGTCATAAGATTACCTTGTGGTCATTATTGATGGAGGTCCCTCCCCTGCTTCTCTTTGACGACCAACTTTTAGTATTGAAATTCCAAATATCAAATCCCAAATAACAAACAAATCCCAATGACCAAAATTCGAAATTCCAAACAATGCGTTATTTTAGAAAATAGGAATTAGAAAATAGATAACCGCAAATTAACACAAATGTAATTAGCAGATGAGAAGGTTAGAAAATCAGAAGGTCGGAGGCTCTGAGACATGCCAACCTTCTTACCTTCCCACCTTCTCACCTTCTTTCACCTTCTTTCACCTTCTTACTTTCTTTTTTTTAGAGTATCTGTGATTATCCATAGCTTTTCTTATCCTCTTTTCTATTTCCTATTTCTGCCTTAAATGTTAGATCAAAACAAACACCCCCGTAATCAAAATATTTATCAACGCCACCGGAACCAGTACTTTCCAGCCCAGGGCCATGAGTTGATCGTACCGCAGACGCGGCAGGGTTCCGCGTATCCAGATCATGACCAAGGCCACCAGCATGATTTTCAAAAACAGCCATACCGGAGCCGGCAACCATGGGCCGCGCCAGCCTCCGAGAAAAAAGACCGCCGTCAGCGCCCCTAAAACCTGTATATGGACATATTCTCCAATGAAGAAAAGGCCGAAGCGCATCCCGCTGTATTCCGTGTGAAAACCGGCACCCAGCTCATTTTCCGCTTCGGGAAGATCGAATGGAATCCGTTTGCTCTCCGCCATGGCACTGATAAAAAAGATGATAAAGGAAATCGGCTGAACAAGAATAAAGGGATAATTTGCCTGCGCCTGCACAATGTCCACCAGGCTGAAAGAACGAGCGAGCATGACGATAGGAACCAGAGAGAGACCCAGGGAGAGTTCATAACTGATCATCTGAGCAGCACCCCGAATTCCGCCCAACAGGGCAAATTTTGAATTGGAAGCCCAACCGCCCAGGGCAACACCATAGACACCTAAAGAGGATAAAGCGAAAACATACAAGAGCCCAATATTGAGATCCGATATCACCAGAGGTATTTCCCGGCCCCAAATCCTCATGCTGGGTCCAAAGGGGACCACGGCAAACATGAGAAGGGCCGTAAAGGCAACCACTGCCGGAGCGAGGAGGAAGATGACCCGGTCAGCCGCTTCCGGAACGATATCTTCCTTGGTGATCATCTTGATGGTATCGGCAATGGGCTGAAGCAGTCCGAACTTTCCGGCCCGATTTGGACCGTAACGGACTTGCAGCCGCGCCAGGAGCTTACGTTCCGCCCACACCAGATAGGCGGCGAAAAAAAGCATAACGCCCAGTACTACCCCCAGCTTAACCATCAAAATAATCAATCCGGCAATCCAGGTCAA
Organism: Deltaproteobacteria bacterium; assembly: GCA_019310125.1. Classification (GTDB taxonomy): domain Bacteria; phylum Desulfobacterota; class Desulfobacteria; order Desulfobacterales; family UBA11574; genus S5133MH16. The sequence continues at coordinate 1,889 of JAFDEW010000438.1, forward strand.
CATGACGTGTCCTCATTCATTCCGAGAATCCGGTTTTTGTTAAGCGTAATCTTCAAGGCCTCCAGGTGCTGCCAATCGAGTCTGTGATGCCGGGGCAGCACGAGAATTCCGGAAGCCATGTTCTCGACAACAGCCGCATGAACATGGATGGTCCCCGCGTCCGATCGAATGGCTATCCTGTCGCCGTCGGAAATTCCCAGTTGGGCCGCATCTTTTTTTGACAGAAACAAACAGGGGTCCTTTTCCATCTGCCGGAGGTACGGAGAACGGACGGACAGTTCTTCGGTGCCAAAAGTCCAATCCACGGTGATCAATTCAAGATCTCCGTCAGGTTTACTTTTCGATGGAGGTGCGACGGGTCGATCCCGTTCATCACGGGCCGCGGCGCCTTGCCCGGGGTTGAGCCGGACGCCGGTGTCCGGAAACGCATCCACGGGTAAAAGATCCGAAAATACCGGATGGGTTTCAACCAGCCATTGCATGAGTTCGGCGTACATTCCCTTTTTACGGGGTTCGGACGTTCCATCGCTAAGTTCT
>JAFDEW010000439.1 GCA_019310125.1 Deltaproteobacteria bacterium
AATGCTTATAAAAAGCCGTCAAATAAGGCTCTTTGGCATTTTAGAAGCAAGAAATAGAATTTGGCACGTATATTGAATAATATTTAAAGTTTAGCCAACAATGAGCCGCAGTCGTAATGTATTTTCACTTCAACAAAGGGATGTTTAGCTATGACCAACAAAAAAGAATTTATTGAGACCAAGAATCACGAACGATTCAAGGTCAAAAGCGGTGCAATTGCTATGATCAGGACATTGTCAGCAAAACAGGATAACACCAAGGATATGAGCTTGGATGGGAATTCCATTGATACGATGGTTCAATATTGTCAAATTATATCTATCAACAAAGGCGGGCTTGTGCTTCGTTATATCAATAAAAATGGCAGATCAAGCGAAGCCGTTGAATTAGATCTACTGTTTATTCAAGATAGTATCTGTTTTACATATTTGAAGAACGTACCGGTTAAAACTGTTTGGGTTTCCCAGGTCGCCGGCAACACCTCATCCAGTGACATAAAAACGATACAGCGAGATGTGCAATTTGGGGAAATGACGCTTCATCAGGAATCTCAATTGGATCGTTTTATCGAAAAATACACAATCTGACACCCACCCCTTTTATTTTGCTTTGAAAAACCTGCTATTTTGGGCCATGTCAGAATAGATGGCTCTGCCTTGGAGTTTTGTGTCTAAAATCACAAATTCCAAGCACCAAATTACAAATAAATTTCAAAGAGTCCGGTTCAGTGAGCAGACGGGAAGACCCGGCTTCAAACTGAAGAAACAGTTTTTCTGTTTGTCCGTCGATTTCCGGAATGCTGTTCTTCCAATCAAAAAGTCGACATGAATCCGTCAAATCGTTGGGAAGCGAGCACCGGATAAACGGCAAAACCGGGTCGCCGACAACGGATTTGTAGTTGATCATCATGGCCTGGCCAACGGGAAACCTGTCGAACTCGAACAGCTGAATTAAATAAACCGAGCAGTCTCCTTGAAAAAAATCGCTGGTTTCCCTGTACGTAACAATCCGATCTCTAAAACTTCGCACGGCAATATACGGGTCCTGGGCATCAATGATCAGGCTGAACTCGCCGTGGCGTCTTTCGGTTTCCTGCGTTTCCTCTTGATTGGTGGCATGAATAAAGTTGCCGATGAAATACATTTGTTTCCCTCCCTGAGACCTATCCTTGAACCCCGGTGCAGGCAAAATTGGACATTTTTCAAAGGTCTCTCTTTTTTAAGTTGCGATCATACGGCCTTGAACTGTGAAATAACCGCTTCGATGCTGGATTTGGCGTCACCGAAAAGCATGCGGGTATTTTGTTTGTAAAAAAGACCGTTATCGATACCGGCAAAGCCGGGGGCCATGGAGCGTTTCAGGACGATGACTGTTTTTGACCGATCCACTTCGATAATGGGCATACCGTAAATGGAGCTATGGGTATCCTCCCTGGCGGCAGGATTGACAATATCGTTTGCACCGACCACGAAACAAACATCGATGCCGGCAATGGAACGGTTGATTTCCTCCATCTCAATCAGCTTATCATAGGGAACATCGGCCTCGGCAAGGAGCACATTCATGTGTCCCGGCATCCGGCCCGCAACCGGATGAATTGCATAGCGAACCTCAGCTCCGTTTTCCTCAAGCAAATCTGAAAGTTCCCGAACCGCATGCTGTGCCTTGGCAACGGCCATTCCATACCCGGGAACAAACACCACGGAACAGGCGGCTTCGAGAATATAGTAGGTGTCTTCCGGTGATATGGGGTTAACTTCCCCTTGAAAAGCGGCCTCGGTTTTCCGGGTCTTCGCACCGAAGCCGCCGAAAAGCACATTGTAGAGGGAGCGATTCATGGCCTTGCACATCACATTGGTGAGAATAATACCGCTGGCACCCACAAGGGCACCGGAAACGATGAGGATGTTATTCTCAATGGCAAGGCCGGCCGCACACGCCGCAATACCCGAATAGCTGTTTAAAAGGGAGATCACCACCGGCATATCCGCGCCCCCGATGGGGATCACTGCCAATACGCCGAGAATCAACGAAAGGGTGATAATTCCGATTAACGTTAGATATCCGTCCGCGGGATTGGCAATAAAGAAAGCGCCGCCCATGAGGGTAACCACAAAAATCGATGCGTTAAGAATGGACTGGCCGCGGAATAGGGCGGGTTTTCCCGAGATCACCTCGGAAAGTTTGCCCCAGGCGATGATACTTCCGGAAAAGGTTACGCCACCGATAAGCACGGCAAGAAAGAGCGTGGTCATAATAAAGAGGGTGTAAGATTCCAGTGAAAGATATGTGGCCGTGCCCACCAGGAGGCTTGCAATGCCGCCGAAGCCGTTAAAAAGGGCGACCATCTCGGGCATCTGGGTCATCTGAATGATGCGGGCAAAAAAACCGCCGATCAAACCGCCCACAATGATACCCAGAGCGATCCATTTGTAATCTATGATGCCCCCGTTAACAAGGGTGACGACCACGGCGAGAAACATTCCCGCGGCGGAGATGAAGTTTCCTCTTCGCGCCGTGACCGGAGAGGTCAGCAGTTTCAGACCGTAAATAAACATGACCGCCGACACAATATAAACTAAATTTATGAGAAATGTTATCGGCATACCTTTTCCTTATCGGATTTGGGCTTAAACATCTTCAGCATTCTGTCGGTCACCATATATCCGCCCACAACATTGATCGTGGCAAATGCCACCGCAAGCGTCCCCAGAATGATAGTCAGGATCCCTCCTGCCGTGCCCGCGGCGATAATCGCCCCCACGAGCGTAATCCCCGAGATGGCATTGCTTCCGGACATCAACGGGGTGTGGAGTCGCGCCGGCACTTTGGAAATAATCTCGAATCCCACAAAAATTGACAGGACCAATACCAGGCCCATACAGACCAGACATGCCGCCCTGCATTCCTCATGACCCATGGTG
>JAFDEW010000116.1 GCA_019310125.1 Deltaproteobacteria bacterium
ACTTTACAATGCTTGCTCGCTTTGAAAACGGTAAATGTATCATCCATATCCTATCCTCCTTGCACCTTTAAATACCTTCATCAATGACGATCTTTGTCTGTCTAAAGTGAACGTCCCCGGAAAAGGAAACGGGGTTTTTCGGGATTAAGCCTTCAATGAGGTTCAGCGTGTGAGGGGAAAAAATATGCAAACACCACATTCCCCATAACTTCAGAGAGAAAATCGCAACGGTCGAAAAAAGCCCACCTTTTTTAATTGTTATATCCAGTATACCCGCTCAAAAAAGAATGTAAAGAAAAAAAACTAAAAAAACTAAAATAAATATAATTGCTATACCTAAAAAGATTAATAAAAGAAAATAATGCTTAGTTATTATAATTATAATAGGTATTATAGTTAAAAATTGCTGACTGTTCACTTTCTGGAAAAGATCGCGCCTTTCCCCTGTCTTGATATGGATCAATGCACCCGGGAAGTGTTAAATGAAATATTTATCTCAGGAAAGAATAGGGTAGGGGAAGGCATAGGGAAAAGACATGAGAGGCACAATTTTTCTTGCAAGGATCATCAGCGGGGTCAAGTGCCACAAATTCAGGGCTACTGACCTGGCGTAAATTCAGATTCAACATATTTTAATGAGCAATCCACGCCTTGAGAGCATATAAAAGATGAACGTCGAACATCGAACATCTGAAATTACGACTAAACCTTCATATCACGTTGAAATTATGTATACAGGTCAGGAGTTCTGAAATTAGGGGCTTCGCTCCAATTGGAACTGCCATGAACCAGTAGCTATTAATAGATGATTAAATTAATTGTAGTATATCCGAAATGTTGTATCATTCATGATTGTTTATTCGCCTTCGCCGGAATACCCTGCAGATTGTTGTAGCGGAGTGGAGATCCCGCCCATCGGGGCTGCAGGGATGAACGGCAAGGTGAACCGCTCCGAAGCTCATCAGAGCGAAGGCGGGTTAATTTCGCTATATCATTTTACGTTGGAATGGCTACGGTGCAATTTCGCTTTGATACCCCGCAGCCTGCTGCGGGGAGCTTCATTATTTTTTATGAAACCGAAGCAAAAACCGGATAAAATAGGCTGCATTCTTTGCTGTGAAATGGACACCTGTGCGGCGGGCAAATTCAGGGTCTGCCGTGAAAACCGGCCCTCCTGCAATTATTTTTGTTTTTGACGGGAGGTTTTTGCTTATCATTAAAATGTCTTCCTCTGAATCAAACTGGAGTACGGTTAATCCTAATAAATCAGGGTTGTTTTTTTTACATGCGGCTATGATTTTATCAGGCGTCACAAGCAGGCCAAGATCAATGATTTCAAGACCGGCGGTTTCAGAGAACATCCGAATAACTCCGAGACCCTGGCCCAGGCCGTCGTCAAGGGTTGCGGTAATCATCAACGGAGGGTTGTCCCATAATCCTGAACCACCTGTTTCCACTTTCCATTCCCGCAACTCTCCGGCCGCTTTTTCAAGCCCTGACCTGGAAGGCAATCCATTTGATTGCCATTCTATTGACAGGCCCTCCAGTTTTTCCCATAATTGTTTTTTGTAATCAGAAATCTAATTCACCCTTTGGTTGTGTTAAAAATTAGAAATATATAATACGGTAATGAAACATTGTCAAAGGTGACGGTCTCGTAAAAAGTCCAACTTCTGCGTTGTGCTGCATTTCGCAATCATTTAACGTACGATAAGTACGCCTCATGATTACAAAATTTGCGACGCCTTTTTATCCAGAGAGATTTATTCGGGGGAATTTGACCTTTTTACGAGACCGTCTAAATCGGACTTTTTACGAGTTCATCAAAGGTGAAGACCATTCAAAAGCCGTCACCTAAAAAAATCTGAGGAAAATAAATTAAAATGATTGCAAAACAAGCGAGCAATATATTAAAGATCGTACCTTGGACATCTGATCTGATGCCGTAAATTCTACTTGGAAAAGAGGAATGCTTGATGGACCCAATAGCTAAAAAAGTTAAACAATGGATTGACGAAAAAAAAGATCCCAGAAGTGCCCACTGGCAAGGCGGGCTTGAGGCAGTATTAAAAGTTTTTTCACCGTATTTGGAACCCGGCAAACTAATTCCTGTTCAGGCTCTAGAAAAAGATGACCTTCCTGTTTTCGAGGCTGCCCTGGAGGTAGTTGATCTGAGTCCCAACCTTACGGCTGCTTTTTTACCGCCATCTATTGCCGGACCGATTATCCCCCCTGAATCCGCAGACGAGATTCAGCGAATTGACAAGGGAAAACCATCCTATAAAATACTGATCGCCAGACCCGGCAAAGACCTGAGAATTTTATGCGCTGAAATATCAGAGCATGCGAAAAACCCCGGAATAGATATTTTCCAGTCAGGAGCATTATTAGGAACCTATAATTATGATACCCATCAGGACTGTCTTACATATCTGACTCAAGCCATAAGGGCACATGTTTGGGAAAGGGGTAAATGGAGCCATGATGAAAATAAGAGATACACGATGAACTGGTTTGAAAAAATACTGTATCTCGGCAAAGGCACGGTTCGCGTGCACGAAGACTTCTCTTTTTTCCACAGCCCGACACTGATAAAAAGTGATAGAGTTGATGCCCTTTTTACGCTTATTTCTGAAATTTTGCTGAAACGCTTCAGCGATTCTGATGGTCAATTTAAAGATGCTGTTTCATCGATTCAAAATATCAAAGACAAAGACCTTCGAATTACTCAAACAAATGAACTTGCGGAAAGAAAAATACTTGAACTTTTAAATTTGATGAAAGAATTGGAAATTGTAAAATTCGAGGAGTTTTCAAACCCGGAAAACGAACGGTTTAAAAAAGAATTCTCCAGAGCCATCCAGAAAATAAGCCACAGAATAAGTTAAGGCCGATAGTCAAAAATGGTAAATTTCTTAGCCATGGGATCGATATTGGGCCTATCCGCAGGTTTTGCCCCGGGACCACTTCTTACCCTTGTAATTTCTGAAACCCTTCAACACGATATAAAAGCGGGGGTTAAGGTGGCTCTTGCTCCGATGATCACGGATTTGCCGATTATTATGTTAACGTTATTCATATTGGTAAAACTATCCGGGTTCCATAGGGTATTGGGAATCATTTCATGTATGGGAGGGCTTTTTGTTTTATATCTAGGTTGGCAAAGTATCGTCACCAAAGGAGTAGAACTGAATCTGCAGGGGACCAGGCCCAGGTCTCTGGCAAAAGGAATAATCGTAAATACTCTAAACCCTCATCCTTATCTGTTTTGGCTCGGTGTTGGAGGGCCGACAGTAACCAAAGCTATGAACCTGGGCATGGTTGCGCCTCTGGCTTTCATCGGCAGTTTTTATGTCTTGCTTGTGGGATCAAAAATTCTGATCGCTGTATTGGTCGGCAAGTCCCGCTCGTTTTTGGTCGGGAACGGTTACATTTACACCATGCGCTTACTTGGCGTTGTGTTATGTGCTTTGGCGATGATTCTCTTTCGAGATGGGTTTAAATTGCTGGGGTTCATATGAAGGGTCAGTATTCTTTATTCTGAAAAATCTTTCTGAGCACATATTTCAGTATCCCGCCGTTTTCAAAGTACGCCACATCCACATCCGTATCCAGCCGTGAAATTACTTGAAAATCGATGGTTTCTCCGTCTTCTCTTACGGCATTGACCTGCAATGCTTTTCTCGGTCCCATATCCTGGATCCCTCTGATATAAAACGTTTCAGAACCTGTTAAACCAAGGCTTTCCAAATTCTCATTTTCTTTAAACACCAATGGCAGTACGCCCATGCCAACCAGATTGCTCCGGTGAATCCGCTCAAAAGATTGGGCAATTACCGCTTTTATTCCCAAAAGGATCGTTCCTTTTGCGGCCCAGTCTCTGGAAGACCCGGTTCCGTATTCTCTACCTCCCAATACAATCAGGGGTTTGGATTCCGCCATATATTCCAGGGCGGCGTCATGGACAAACATCTGTTTTTTTGCGGGAAATTTTACGGTAAAACTGCCTTCCTTTGGCGAGACCAGCTTGTTTTTTATGCGAATATTTCCGAACGTTCCCCGAATCATCACTTCGTGATTTCCTCTGCGCGAGCCATAGGAATTAAACGCCTGGGGGAGCACGTGATTTGCCATCAGGTATTGGCCGGCAGGATAATCTTCGGGTATGGCTCCGGCCGGAGAAATATGGTCCGTGGTCACGGAATTTCCCAGCACTAAAAGCACACCGGCATTTTCTATATCCGATGGCCTGGTCTTATCCAAAGTGAAATTTTCAAAATAGGGCGGCTTTTTAATATAGGTAGACTGCTCATCCCAGTCAAAGGTGGTGCTTTCCGTAACTTCCAGGGCCTGCCAGAATTCATCCCCGTCAAAAATTTTGGCGTACTCACTCTCAAAAAATTCTTTATGGACATGCGCGTGAACCAGGCGTTGGATTTGTGCGTTGGTTGGCCAGATATCCGAAAGATAGACGGGTTGACCTCCGGAATCGATCCCAAGCGGTTCAACGGTCAAATCCATATCCATCCTTCCGGCCAGCGCAAATGCGACTACCAGCAACGGGGATGCTAAAAAATTCGCTTTGATACTCTGATGAATTCTGGCTTCGAAATTGCGGTTTCCCGAGAGCACTGAGGCTACGGTCAGGTCATTTTCAGAAATCGTTCTCTCAATTTCCGGATGCAAAGGACCACTGTTTCCGATACAGGTGGTGCATCCGAAGGCGGTCAGGTGAAACCCCAGGGCCTCGAAATAGGGCATCAATCCGGCGTCTTTAAGATACCGAATGACCACTTTGGAACCCGGCGCCAGGGAAGTCTTGACATGCGGAGGGACTTTGAGTCCCTTGGCCACGGCCTTTTGGGCCAACAGTCCCGCTCCCATCAGAACAAAAGGGTTCGAGGTGTTTGTGCATGAAGTTATGGCAGCGATCACAATGCTTCCGTGGCCGATTGCGGTCGATTTTCCATCAATATTCACCGAATACTTCCCGGCGTCAGTCACCGTACAACAGGGTGTCCTGACCGTTCGGCAACCGGATTCGTCGTGAAACGTGGAGATATCGGCAGGATCCGCGTCTCGAGTATGTTTACACCCCAGTACCGTGGCAAAGTTGTCTTTAAGATCCTTTAGCTCGATTCTGTCCTGGGGTCGGGCCGGACCGGCAACACAGGGTTGCACCGAGGAAAGGTCGAGTTCGAGAACCTCAGTGTAATCCGGTTCTTCCTGACCGGTATAGAATAACCCCACGGTCCGGGTATAGATCTCAACCAGATCAGCCTGTTTTTCCCGATGGGTCAGGTGAAGGTATTCTATGGTCTTTTCATCCACCGGAAAAAAACCCACGGTGGCACCGTATTCCGGGGTCATATTGGCGATGGTGGCCCGGTCCGGAACCGACAGTTTCTTCATTCCCGGACCGAAATATTCGACGAATTTCTCTACGACATTGTGTTTCCTGAGCAGTTCGGTTACCACCAGCACCAGATCGGTTGCCGTGATTCCTTCTTTCAACTCACCGACCATCTTTACACCGACCACTTGAGGAATCGTCATATAATATGGCTGCCCGAGCATGACCGCTTCTGCCTCGATGCCGCCAACCCCCCAGCCCATTACACCGATGGCGTCAATCATGGTTGTATGGGAGTCGGTGCCTACCAGAGAGTCCGGATAGGCCATGGATTTGCCGTTGATCGTTTCGACCATGACCACCTGCCCCAGATATTCGAGATTTATCTGGTGGCAGATTCCGGAATTCGGAGGAACCACCCGAAAATTGTTAAAACTCTTCTGAGCCCATTTCAAGAGCGCGTATCGTTCCCGATTGCGTTCATATTCCTTGGCCACATTTTTTTGTAATGCGTCGCGGGCGCCAAAATAATCAACCTGAACCGAATGGTCGATGATCAAATCGACCGGTACCAACGGGTTGATTTTCATTGGATCGCCGCCCAAATCTTTTACGGCGTCCCGCATGGCGGCAAGATCCACCACTGCGGGAACACCGGTAAAATCCTGCATCAAAACCCGTGCCGGATGATATGGTATTTCCACGGGTTCGTCATATCGTTTTTTCCACCCGGCAATCTTGAGCACATCCTCTTTTGTGACAATACGGCCATCCAGTTTCCTTAACAGATTTTCAACGAGAATCCTGATGGAAAAGGGTAGGGTATCTATTTTTGCAATGCCTTTTTCCTGAAGCAAACTGATGTCTGCAATATCATACTCCCTGTTGTTTACCTTTATCTGCCGGATAAATTCCTGTCTTTGCATAGCGTGTCCTCTATAAAAAATCGAGCCTGGACGGCCCGGCTTTGGTTTGCTCCCATGGGGAGATTAAGTTTTTAATGTTTCGATGGCGCCATGGAGATTTGGACTGATGAAGTGATGAAAGATCAGGTCTAATCATTGAATAATTACCATACTTTTCTTAATTATTATTGAACATCTCGTAAATAAAAGTCAACCGTTGATTTTTCTTAGTACAGGGTAAACGCTTTTGAATCCCAATACAGGGGGAACGCTCCGCGACGGCGTATATCTCTTTCCAGCCGACTGAAACTCGTGATTAAGCACCCGTAGGCCGCGCCGCGCCAGAGGTGTTAAGAACATTTCATCGCTAAATTATCTCATTGATTTTTTAAGACATAATTATATCCGGTTCGGGCTAACGCGTACTAAAGCCCTTCAAACAGTCAGTCGGTTTCCAAGAGAAACACGCCGTGGCTACGCTGAACCGAAATCAAATGCGTTTACCCTGTTTTTCATAGAACTCACTCGAAAAGCAAGTTCTTATCGTCATCATTTTTTTTGTGGTTGACAGAACGAATCGTTATTCGTAAAATTTAGTTAATTCCGTTATGAAAACGGACACCATTTTAAACCGTTTCCGAGATTATTGATGATTCGTTAACGGTATCATTTCCTTTATTTAATCGCTTTCAAGAAGAAAGGGGGGTAATCATGAAGATTAAAAAAGTTAAAAAAAGTTCAACGGGTCTTTGCAAATGTAAACGTTCTTGCTGATCAGTTGTTATGTCTCATAAAATAGTCTGTTTATATATCCCTGTGGTATGGTAAACAGGCTATTTTATTTTGATGGGTTGATACAATGACCAAAAAAGACTTTAAAGACTATATCTGCCGGCCGTTTTGTATGTTTTATAAAGACGGGCAAAAAGAGGAGATGGCTTGCCAGGGAGCACTCGTTGTCGAGTCTTTGATTCGTCAGAGAAGGATTTCCATAGAGCAGGTATATTTATTGATTAAAGATTATCAGTTATGCCTAAAACACAAGGACACATTAACCCGATATGTGTGCCGGCAATGCCCGTTTATGAAAGAAGATTGCGACTTTCAATCTACTTCGCCATCTGATGATCTTGAGCCGTGCGGTGGGTATATGGTCCTTGCCGGTTTGATTGAAAACCGGTTTGTTGAACCCCGTGACCTGGACAATCAGAAATGAGCAACAAGAATTGGCACGCATCATATCTGCGTCTTCATCCCAAATCAGCGCTGAAAAACCTGGAACAGCCTTTTGTGTATCATATGGGCCGGGATGAACTCTATGAAATTGATGAACGGGCCCAGGATTTTCTGTTACGATGTAACGGCGAATCACGTGGAAAAGAATTGACCACCGATGCTGATTTTGTTGAGTATTGTCTGGAGGAGGGGATTCTCGAGGGGCATGAGCAACCGGTTCCCGCGACCGTTACCGTTAATGATGGGCTTACCCCCTCCCTGAGATACCTGGAACTGCATCTTTTGCACAAGTGTAATCTTAACTGCCGGCACTGCTATCTGGGACCGCTGCAACCCATTGAGATGCCGGTTGATCATGCCATTGACATCACCCGTCAGTTTTCTGATATCGGTGGACTGCGATTGCTCATTTCCGGCGGAGAACCGCTGCTGTATAAAGATCTTAAAACATATCTTGAACAGACCCGAGCGTTAAAGATCCGCCGGGTTTTGTTTACCAATGGAACCCTAATCAATTCCGGGAACATTTCCTGGCTGGACGTGGATGAAATTCAGTTCAGTTTGGACGGATGGAAAAAAGGCCATGAACACCTCCGGGGCCGGGGAACATTTGAGCCCACACTGCAGGGAATTCATCTGGCAACTGCTGCGGGAATACCCGTTTCCATCTCAACCATGATTCATCAATATAATCTGAACGAGTTTGAGCGACTTCGCGATTTTATTGAAAAGATTCATGCCATCGAATGGGGCGTTGATGTGATGTGCGTGAGTGGTTCCCTTATGAAAAACCCGCACCTGACGGTCCCCTATGAAACTGCCGCCCGGTATTTGAAATACGGTTTTGGAGGCGGGTACCATGGGTCATCCGAAGGATTTGCCTGCGGCAGACATTTAATGACTGTGCTTCCGGACGGCCAAGCCGTTAAGTGCGGATTCTATGTGGACCGCTCTCTGGGGGATGCGCAAAAAAGTCTGAAACACTGCTGGCTGAATATGAACCACGTTCCTCTTGATCAGTTGGAATGCAAGGGCTGTTCAGCTCTTGAGGAATGCAGGGGCGGATGTCGGTTTCGGGCGCCGCATCCTTTAGCGCCGGACCCGGCCATGTGTGCATTTTACGGTATATCCCGGTAAACTTAATGAGAATACAAATTTATTTTTACATTGAAAATCTGGTCCTTTGGGCCATGCCTGTCCCGCATTACGGGAGTCAGAGATAGATGACTCTGCCTTGGAGTTTTGTGTGTAAAATCACAAATTCCAAGCACCAAATTACAAATAAATCACAAATTCCAATATTCAATGACCAAAACTTTCCATGAAGAGAGATTGTTTGGATTTTCGAATTTCGGTTATTGTGATTTGTTTGATTTTTTGTGGTTTGTTATTTGGAATTTTCACTAAATAAATTAATCTGTTAACGGATATGGTCAAAGATATGTCTCATACAAATTATAAGCCGTGTGCCAGACCGTCATATATCCAGTTTTACCCCACGCTTAATTGTAATTATTCATGTCCTTTTTGTTTTAACCGGAATCTGCCGGCATTAAAAGACATTGATATTAATGAGTTTCACAATATCTTGTTGATACTCAAACATCTTGGGATCGATCATATTGACATGCTCGGCGGTGAGCCGTCCCTTCATCCGGACTTGTTGCAGTTCATTGACTTAATCCACCATAACGGGCTTAAAACAACCATCAGCACGAACGGGACCCATGTTGACCTGTTAACCGCCATCTCAAAAACATATCCCAAAAAAAGCGTAAGGATCGGAGTATCCTTAAATTCTGAAAAGGTGCCCCACGATCTTCATACTTACATCATCACGTTCAAACCCATGTTAAAAAGTATTTATTCAAAACAAACCATCCTGCCCAAGTCCTGTAACGCCTATATCGGGATCCCGGGCATTGAATATTTTCTTTTGTTTATGGATATAATGAATCAAGATGATATTAAATACAGCGTGCCGTTTTACAGGTTTTACAATGATATTTTGAAATTAAAAAAAACAATCGCAAACATTGACGGGGTGTTTTGTTCCGGCTTCATTCCGGACTTGATCCGTTACCCGGAACTTGAATGCGTTCGATGTCCGGCCGGCACAACCAAGCTGTCTCTTCTGCCAAACGGAGATATGTACCCGTGTTATTTATTTTTTCAATTTACTGAATTTAGACTCGGGAATATTCTTGTGGATGATTTTAACGATATCTGGCACCATCCCATATTAAATTATTTTAGAACATTTAAAAAAAACAACTGCCCCAAAACTGACTGTTCGTTATTTCATTCCTGCCATGGGGGATGCCCGGCACTGAGTTATATTTTTTATAACACGCTCAACGGACCGGACCCGAGATGCGTTAATCATAACTGATGGTTTTGAAGGAAAAATCAACTGGAAGGAGCGTTACAATGAACACATTGGATCTGAAAAATCATGCCTTATCTTCCGACTCAGGTGAATCTATTTTTGGTCTGGAACATACCGGGAGCCATGCCTGCTATATGATCTACGGGGTTTTAAAACCCGGGCAAGACAAACGGGTGATAACCCCCGGAAAAGGTCATGAAGAAATGGTTCTTGCAGTGAAAGGAAATTTTGAAATGTCCGGACGGTTCAGCGGTCATCTAAGGGAAGGATGCGCTTTTTATGTTGCAGGTGAAGATACGGTTTATCTTCAAAATACAGAAACAACAGACGCATGTTATGTGATTGCCGGAGGCCATTCCCAAGACGCTCATCATCACTGATACCCAAAAGCGTGCCCAAGCGGGGGGCATTCCCAAAAAAAGTTTTTTTAACCCGGAGTCTCTATCAAAAATATACCGGGCAACTGCACCGCTTGTTCACGGCAAAAGGGTCAATTTGATGTCTGAGGAAAACAAGAAGCAGGCGATGAGTTACGCTTTGTGTTTATACCCGCACTCTTTGGTGTGGCAGGAGAGAAACGTACCTTGCTTTTTGGTGGTTTTTTCAACCAGGAATCCGGCGCCGCACTTGGGGCATTCTTGAGCCACAGGCTTGTCCCACAGGGCAAACGTGCAGTCGGGAAAATTACTGCATCCGTAGAATATTTTACCCCGTTTGGACCTTCGCTGCAAAAGGGTGCCGCCGCAGGCTTTTTCGGGACAAGGGACGCCGGTTCCCTGACCTCCGTTGGTAGAGATAACCGAATGCGTATTTTTACACTCCGGGTAACCGCTGCAGGCATAAAACGTACCGTATTTTCCCTGTTTTATGAGCATGGGTTTTCCACATTTTTCGCAGACTCTGTCGGAAGTTTCGTCAGAAGACGGTTCAACAGGATGTACAGCCCCTTTTTCATCCCTGGTGTAGTTCCGGGTATACGTACATTCCGGATAGTTGCTGCAACCTAGAAAATGTCCGTTTTTGCCGACCCTGATGGTTAGTGTTGAACTGCATTCGGGACAGGCCAGATCCGTGGGCATGCCCACGGCTTTTAAACTGAGCATGTTTTTTGAAGCGGTTTCCAGTGCATTTTTAAAAGAGTCGTAAAAGTGCGCCAGGATTTCTATGGAATTAACTTCTGAGGTTTCCACCCGGTCCAGGTCGTCTTCCATCTTGGCGGTAAATTCAACATCAAATACCTCCGGGAAGCTTTCCACCAGAAGGTCGTTTACGATAAATCCAAGCTCACTGGGCTTAAAATATCTTTTAACCGTATCCACGTATCCCTTTTCCTTGATAGTGGTGAGAATGGCTGAATACGTGCTGGGACGGCCGATTCCGTTTTCTTCCAGCTCTTTGACCAACGATGCCTCCGAGAACCTCGGGGGGGGCAGGGTAAAATGTTGTTTGGGCTCTAATTTGTTGAGTTTCAAAATCATGCCCTCATCCAACTCGGGAAGATCATCTTTTGTCTGACGGCTTTTGCTTTCTATTTCCTCATCCACAGACATGTAAAGGGCCATGAACCCCGGAAACTTAACCGTTGATCCGCTTGCGGAAAACCGGTAGTCGCCGGCTTTAATGGAAACCGAGGTCTGATCGATAAGCGCCTGCTTCATTTGGGAAGCAACAAAACGCTCCCAGATAAGCCGGTATAAGGCAAGCTGATCTTTGGAAAGATGCGGGGTTATTTTCTCAGGGGTGTTAAACACCGATGTGGGCCGTATGGCTTCATGGGCATCTTGAGCTTTTTTCCGGTTTTTGAAAAACCTCGGCTTGTCCGGAGCATATTTTTCTCCGAATCTTTTCCGAATAAGTTCTAAAGCCTCGAAAGCGGCTTCCTCTGCAATGCGCGTGGAATCGGTACGCATGTAAGTGATCAGCCCTTCGGGTTCGCCGGGGCCGAAATCTATGCCTTCGTAAAGCTGCTGGGCGATGGTCATGGTCTTTTTGGCTGAAAATCTTAACTTACGTATGGCTTCCTGCTGGAGTTTGCTGGTAATAAAGGGCGGAAGCGGGTTTCTTTTTGTGGTTTTTTTCTGAACTTTCTCCACGGTGAAGTCTTTTTCGGACAGCTCTTTTAAGATGGTGCTGGATGTCTTTTCATCGGGGATTATAATTTTTTCCCCCTTTTGTTTAACCAGCTTCGCCGTAAACGGCGGAGGGGTTTTCCCCTCAAGATGAGCCGTTACGGACCAGTACTCTTGGGATTCAAAGGCCTGGATGGCCCGTTCCCTTTCACAGATGATCCGCACGGTAACGGATTGTACCCGCCCGGCACTGAGTCCGCCTTTTACTTTGCGCCACAATAAGGGAGATACCTGGTATCCCACAAGTCTGTCGAGAATCCTGCGCGCCTGCTGGGCTTCATACTTGTTACGGTTAAGTTCTTCGGGCGATGCAATCGCTTTGTGGACGGCATTTTTTGTAAGCTCATGGAAAAGAACTCTGTGGAATTTTCTCCCCTTTTTTTTGAGGACTTCGGCGGTATGCCATGCGATGGCTTCACCCTCTCTGTCCGGGTCGGGGGCGAGGTAAATATCATTTGAATCGCCCGCCGCCTGTTTTAAAGATTTGATGACTTTTTGTTTGCCGGGTATATTTATATATTTCGGCTTAAAACCTTCTTCGATATTGATGCCGATCTCCTTTGCCGGAAGGTCCTTTATATGACCAACGGTTGCAGCGACATTGTAACTCTTACCGAGATATTTTTTTATGGTTCTAACTTTAGTTGGTGATTCTACGACAACAAGTGGTTTGGTCACAGTCTTACCTCATTATATTATTCTAATTGGGGGCGAAGCCCCATAATCGTTAAGTTGTTTTGAAATATAAACGTCCAACATCGAACAGACTGAACATCGAACATTGAACGTCCAACGTTGAACATCGAATAATGATGTCGCTTCGCTCCCCAATTTAATTTTAATAATTAAATTCTTGCCTTTGTTTTTGTCTTTCATTCAACATTTTTACCCCGTGAAACTTTTTTTCTATTTCACTGGGGCGATGTTGGACGTTCGATGTTCATCTTTTCTTCCCTTTACTCCATCGCTTCCCGGGAAAAGAGTTTTCCCGGGGATTGGTGTACAATACCTTTTAGCTCAAGGTGTAGCAAAATGCTCGACAGCTTGCCGGGTTTCATGGAAAGCTTTCTTGCAAGCTCATCGATGTGAACCGGATACGCACCAATGGCTTCAAATACAAGGGATTCCTCGGATGATAACTGCGAGGTCCTTTCCATAATTTCATTACCGGTTGTATCCTTTTCATGCGGGGCTCCAATAATATATGAGAGCTCTTCCATAATATCCTGGGCATGTTCAACCAGTTTGGCCCCCTGTTTTATAAGAGTATGTGTCCCGGTGCTTTTAAATGAATGAATGCTTCCCGGGATGGCAAATACTTCCCGGTTCTGTTCTGCTGCAAGGCGCGCGGTTATAAGCGATCCGCTTCTTTTTGTCGCTTCAACGACCACGGTTCCAAGTGAAATTCCACTAATTATCCTGTTTCGTATAGGGAAATTGTGTGGCTCAGGTTCAGTCAACAAAGGAAATTCCGAAATAACCGCGCCGTGTTCGGCGATCCTATGAAAAAGCTCTCGGTTTTCCGCCGGGTAAACAATCTCCAAACCGCTTCCTAACACCGCGATGGTATTTCCTTTGCCTGTCAGCGCTCCTTGGTGGGCAGCCGAATCAATGCCGATTGCCATGCCGCTGACGATCGTCATTTTAAGCGAAGCCAGATCCCTGCACAGACGACGGGTTGTAGAGATACCGTATTGTGTTGCATTCCTGGAGCCCACAACCGCTATATTTTTAAAGGAACCGTTAAGACGGCCGAAAACATACAAGAAAGGCGGGGGATCCGGTATTTGAAGTAAAAGTGGCGGATAATCCTTATCCGACATGGTAACAATTTTATAACCTTTTTTCATCACAAGGTCGAAATCTTTCTTGACCGGATCACGAATTTTGTGATGCTTTATCGAGGTGATAAGACGAGGGGTTATGCCTTTTACCTTAAGAAGATCCTCTCCGGAAGCTTCAAAAACATTCTCGGGGGAATTGAAACACGCTATTAACCGCTTGAAAAGGTGATTTCCTATTCCCGGAACATTTTTCAGAGCAAACCATGGCAGAATGTTTTCCACTTATTTCTTTCTTCCACGACTCTGCCATGCAAGGAGTATGGGGCTTGCAACGTAAACCGATGAGTAGGTGCCGATAACAACGCCGATTATCATTGCAAATGCAAAGTCATGAATAATTCCGCCTCCCAGCACAAACAGAGCAACAACCACGACAATGGTGGTTAAAGAGGTCAGTATGGTTCGGCTGAGCGTCTCATTTACACTTCTGTTAATTATGAATTCCAGGGGATTTTTGTGATATTTTCTCGAATTTTCCCGGATTCTGTCAAAAACAATGATGGTGTCATTTAATGAATATCCGATGATGGTGAGAAGAGCCGCGATAATCGGAAGGGTAAATTCCTTGCCAAAAATAGAAAATATCCCAACGGTTATGGTGACATCATGGATAAGAGCTACAATAGCCCCCATAGCGTATTTCAGTTCGAGAAACCAGAAAAGTACAAGGGTTACGATTAATGCGGCGAGTATAAGATACGGGACGCTCACATTAAAAACAGAAAGAAGATATACCGCACCCATGAGTGCACCGGCCATCACTCCGCTGAGAACCCATTTTAACTCAAAACGGCCGGATATGTATATGGTAATAAAGAGCAGGGCGTAAAACATGGCAAAAAGCGCTTTTTCCCGTAAGTCTTTGCCCACCTGAGGTCCCACCATTTCAACACGGCGAATGTTGACCTCATTCCTTGTTGAGGCTTCCAGTGCTTTCTGCACTTTTGAAGAAAATCCCTCTGAGGTCATGATGGATCTGTCCGTTCGGATAAGATATTCATTATCTTCCTGATCTCCGAACTGTTGAACTGAAGATTTGCCTAAATCTATGGTGGAAAGACCCGATTTTATGTTATTCAGGCTTGCCGGGGCGCTAAACTTTACCTGTATCAATGTGCCGCCGGCAAAATCGATGCCGTATTTGGGGCCTTTATGAATTAAGAGAGAGGAAATACTGACAAGAATCATGGCCAGGGATATGACGAAAGCAATTTTTCTCTTGCTGACAAAATTAATGTTAATATCAGGTTTTATAAACTGCATTGATGGTGTCCTCTAAGATTATGGTGTTATGCTTTATGAGGCATTAGATGCTTAGACTTTTACTCTTTAGTTTTACCAAGAAATAGTCGAATATTAACCGGGACAGAATAAGGGCGGTAAAAAGACTGGAAAGTACACCCAAACAGAGTGTTACTGCAAATCCTTTAACCGGACCGGTGCCGAACTGGAACAGGACAAGGGCTGCAATAAGCGTTGTTACATTCGCATCGAGTATGGTAAGAGAAGCCCTGTCAAAGCCCGAGTCCACCGCCGCTCGCGGTGTCTTGCCGATCCTCATTTCCTCCCGTATCCGTTCGAATATAAGAACATTAGCATCGACGGCCATGCCGATCGTGAGGATTATCCCTGCGATACCCGGGAGTGTCAACGTGGCCTGAAAGCCGGCCAGCCCTCCGGCGATCAGGATAATATTAAGAATCAGCGCAATATCCGCGATAAGCCCCGAACCCCTGTAATAGACAATCATGAACAGAATAACGAGGATGCCGCCGACACCCATTGAGATGAGTCCTTTTCTAATGGAATCGGTTCCAAGAGAAGGACCCACGGTTCTTTCCTCAAGGATGTTGACCGGAGCCGGAAGGGCGCCGGCACGAAGGGCGATGGCAAGATCACGCGCTTCTTCAGTGGTGAAACGTCCGGTAATTCGGGCCTGACCGCCGGCAATTTTTTCCTGGATAACCGGTGCGGAATAGACTTTGTTATCCAAAACAATAGCCAGACGTTTTTTTACGTTTGCTCCGGTTATCCGGGCAAAACCTCTTCCCCCTTTTTTGTCGAAATTGATGGAAACATAGGGTTCATTGTATTGAGAGTCTATTTGAACCTTTGCATCCGTTAGCTGGGCCCCGGTTAAAAGGGTCCGCTTTTTTATAAGATAGGGCGTTTTTATGATCCGCCGTGTTTCCGGATCTTCTTTAATGCTATAAAGAACCTCACTGCCCGGAGGCACATTCCCTTGCAGGGCGGAATTTAAATCATGGGTTTCATCCACCAGTTTGAATTCTAAAAGAGCGGTCCGTCCGATAAGATCTTTGGCCCTTTTTGTATCTTTGATTCCGGGGAGTTGGATAAGTAT
>JAFDEW010000440.1 GCA_019310125.1 Deltaproteobacteria bacterium
CAAGCTAATTATCTAATTTTTTTTAAAAAATTGGTGATATAAAATATATGTATCGTTAAAACATAACATTAGCCTCAACGTTGCAAAAGTCGAGGATGCCTCAGATCCGCGGCGTCAAGAGTGAAGCCGTAGCCATTTACTGCGAACCTTTGACAACAAAGGAGATGGGGTATCATCGGTTTTCCCATGGGGTAAACAACACGGTGAAAAAAGATTCCTTTTTGGATATAACTGACAGTTGAATTCAGTATATTGGCAATAAATGAACACAACGCTATGGTTTAAGCGGTTTTACACAAATCTCATCGTGTTGTTTATGCAACTATGAGATTAGGTCAACATAGCTTGTCACAGTGTGCAGTCAAATCAAGTTGAAGCAAGGTGCAGATTGAAAATGCCAATTTCCACTAATCAGAAAAGGATTTAGTCATAACATATTGAGATAAAACTAAGCACAGCTCGATTCCAGATACCAAGACCTGAAATCTATTAAAACCAATAGATATCAATGACGAAAAGCCCAAAAAACATTAACCTAAGTTTAGGATTAATCAAGGATCAAGGTTTGATATAGATCCCTGAAAATAGAAACTTATAATCTAAGGGGCGTCCCGGTTGTCTCCTCACCCTGTCTTGATACTTTCGGTCAGTACAAGGGCGATCAGACACGTCTTACAGATGCCTTCACACATGCTGCCGAAATAGGGCAGGGAGCCGTGCTGTGCAAAGATGGTCCCGGGTCCGTTGTCGAATTTGTATCCGTCTAAACTTTTCACATTTCGATCAAACCTGATATTGAAACCCCACCCCTTTTCAAGCAAGATCTCCATAATTCCCCAGGCGTTGGAGAGATGTTCTTCATCCCTCAATCCTCCAAGTTTGACATTGAAATTTTTTTCCACAAGCTCCAGCAGGGGCTTTTCCTCCAAAGCCAATATGGCATCTCTGTCCATACTATTCCTTTCCTAATGTTGATAACCTCGTAAAAAGTCGGTCTGCGTCTTCTTGTTCGGTGGAGAAGCGCTACCCCGCCCTCGCCATTTGAAGTGAATTCAAACGGTCCCACCCCCACCATAGGCCGGGGCTTACCCGCCCTCGGCCTATTGATGGACTTTTTACGACTCGATTAATGTTAATATAAACTAAAAAAGGCCTTTTGAGACCTCCTGTCAAGCGCTTCTTTCAATTTATTGTAAATTTCGGATCAAAGCTGCCACCCATTGGGGAATAAACCTGCTACTGATTCCGGGGAAAACCTGTGGAATTGGCGTCGGGCCAAGCCAATTTATTGATATAAATTAACGTTATTACGGGTTCCCGTATTGTATGCTTTTTTCCCTGTCATGGGTCAATAGTAAACTTGACCCCATTTTCCTTTTCCGGCTGTGACCCCGGTGTTTGCTCTGCCTTCTTAGTAAATTTGCATTTGGGAAAGTTCGAACACCCCCAGAACTTCTGACCGGCATACTGACCTTTTGTTGCAACTCTTTCGATTAATTCTCCACCGCATTTCGGACACACCGGCGCTGCGGTTCCGGCATTCGAATTATCTATTGCTTCATCAAGCTGTTTTTCACCTGGTTCCTTAACGGTTTCAGACAGATCTGGAATTTCTTCAAGTATGCCTCCCACCTTAATATTGAAAGCAGAATCCAGGTCGCTTAAAACCTCTTTGATTGAGTAGGTGCTTTGTGCCTTTACCCGAAGCATGGAAACGCCTGCAGCCTCAAGGGCTTTGTCGAGAAACTGATCCCGTTCCCGCCGCCCTTTTTTAAGATGGCTTTTATCATCTAACTCAATTGCACCAACAATGGAAAGATCCCTTGCATTGCAAATAACAAAATCGAGATGTTTCCGGCTAATTCGGTTAAACGCACTTTGCCGTGCTGAAGAAGAAAGACCTTGGTTAACCTCGACAATATCCGCCAGTCTGACCTTGGCAAATATTCTGTATCCATTTCCAACGATTTTATCCAAGGCACCCAGAAAAGAGCGCTCAGCAGGAGAACATAACACGTTTTTTGATTGATACGGAAAATCAGCAGGGGCTTTCCTATCCTTTTTCTTGAACAATGCAAGAGCAAGAGAAACTATAATCAAGAACACAAACAGAATAATCCAATTTGACATGGTGTAAATCTCCTACATAGAGTTCAACTTTCCCCAACAGTCCCAATTATCCAACCCGGAAAATAGAAACTTATAATCTAAGGGGCGTCCCGGAGGTCCTCGGAAGTCCTGCACGTTTTAATAATAGTGCTGATGTCGAAAACTATTTGTAAACCAGCGGGAAATTCGGCATAGTTTTTGGAATCTCAGTTGTCGGGTGCTGGGAGCCTTGAGTCAGTTCTTTCACGCGTTTGGTGATGAAAAGATCTATCTCCTTTATGTCTACCGTGTTG
>JAFDEW010000007.1 GCA_019310125.1 Deltaproteobacteria bacterium
TTTTGAACTTTTTTTTGATTTTCTCCTTCGTTCTTTCCATTTGATAAACAACGTATGTAATCGATCCTTCGAAAAAACAACGGATCGCCAGGAGCGTTTTGAAAAGTTTGTCAGTGAAAAACCCGTGGCCAGAATCAAACCGATAATCCATAAAAGGACCAGTATAATTACGCCGCCGATCACATTGGAATATTTTACCAGAAATGATTTTAAGAAAATTCCAATGATTCCACCGGAAGAAAATTTATTCCCAAAAATAATAATGTGGTCATTATATATTGCCAGCAGACTTCCGGTGGTTATAACCAAGAGAATTCCACCGGTAATTGTAAAAACAATTGCCCTGGAAGGGTGGTCTCGAAAAAAGTGAATGCTGGTCAAAAGGAGCAAAACCGGAACCCAGAATGCGCCAATACCGAACGGTCCGATTAGGATTCCGGCCAGTTGGGCTCCCAGGAGCCCGAAGAAGTTTTGAATATGGCCAGAGGAAGTGGCATGGTTAATTGAAGGATCCGCCGGGCTGTATGACAACAGGCTAATCAATGTAAAAATCACTAGAAAAAATAGTGATATTCCAACAATTTCTTTACGCATGGATACCTGAAGGAAAATTGGGTTATCGGTTAAGGATGAAGAATCCGATTTCTTGCCCATTGCCCGCTTTTTAAACTTCCAATATAAAAGGAAGTATAACCGGACGGCGGCTTATGGTAAAGTAAAAAAATTTCCTCAGAGAAATCTGCATTTTTGACCGGATCTTATTGACCCGGTCAGGAACCACAGGGCCGAATTCTTCTATGATCTCGAGTATAACGCACTTTGCATCTTCCAGAAGATGGCCGGTTTCCGTTTCAAACACAAAACCGTGGGAAATAATGTCAGGACCGTGAAGCACAATTCCTGTCTCCTCATCAAAAACCATGGTGACGACCACCAAGCCGTCTTCGGATAACTTACGTCTTTCTTTGAGCACACTTCGCCCGACATCTCCAATCCCTTTACCGTCTATAAACACCCGGCCTGTCAAAACATTTTCTCGGACTCTGCCGCCGTTTTCATCAAATTCAATGACCTGACCGTTTTCAACAACAAGAATATTTTCCTTTGGAATACCGACTTGCTCGGCCAGACGTGCATGAAGAATCAGATGCCGGTATTCCCCGTGAATCGGAATAAAATATTTGGGCCGGGTCAGGTCTATCATCAGCTTTAATTCTTCCTGAAAAGCGTGGCCGGACACATGGATCTCGGATATTTTCTCATAAATAACGTCGGCCCCTCGCCGATAAAGATTATTAATAATTTTGGTGATCGCCTTTTCATTGCCCGGTATAAATTTCGAGGAAAAAATTACCGTATCCTCTTCTTTGATCTTTATCTGCTTATGGGAGTCCGCAGCCATGCGGGCCAGGGCCGCCATGGGTTCTCCCTGACTTCCGGTCGTTATAATAACAATCTCATTATCCGGAAACTCATGGAGCTGTTTAACATCCACCTCCATGTCCTCGGAAATGGTTATATGGCCAAGCTCTTTTGCTATATTTACAGTAGTTTCTATACTCCTTCCATTGAAAATGACTTTCCGGTCCATTGCCCGGGCAATATCGATGACCTGTTGAATA
Source organism: Deltaproteobacteria bacterium (assembly GCA_019310125.1). Lineage (GTDB taxonomy): Bacteria > Desulfobacterota > Desulfobacteria > Desulfobacterales > UBA11574 > S5133MH16. Next base: position 1,623 of record JAFDEW010000007.1, read on the forward strand.
CGGGTGATACTGGAAGCAAAAAGGCCCACAATAATCCGTCCTTTTCTCCCTGAACAGATCCCTGCCAGTGTTTCACCGACCTCCTGATCGGAAATTGTATATCCTTCTTTTTCAACATTTGTAGAATCCGACAGCAGGGCGAGGACGCCCTCCTCGCCGCACCGGGCAAACCGGTTGACATCGGTTACTATTCGGTCAACGGAAGCATGCCCAATTTTAAAATCTCCGGTATGAACAACAAGTCCAAGAGGTGTTTTTATGGCAATACCTACCCCGTCCACAGCACTGTGGCAGACCCGGATAAATTCGAGTTCAAAAGGACCCAAATTAAGTTTTCCCCCAGGAAAAATTTCATGTAATAGAACGGGGGAAGAGAAAGTATGCCTTTCCAGTTTGTTCCGAACAACTCCCAGCGTAAAAGGAGTCCCAAAAATCGGCACGGTTATATCTTTTAGCAGAAAAGGGAGTGCTCCGATATGATCTTCGTGGGCATGGGTTAATACAATCCCCGAAATTTTGGACTTAATTTGTTTCAAATAACTCATATCGGGGATTACATAATCAATACCCAACATATAGTCTTCGGGGAACATCAGGCCGGCATCAATAATAAAAGCTGAATCGGAATATTCAAAAACCATCATGTTCAGGCCTATTTCCCCCAGCCCGCCCAGTGGTATTATTTTTAGCATAACGTTTCGTTCTTTCTGTTTTTATCATAGGAATCCAAGACGATATTTCTTACTTTTTCCATAAGATCGTCCTTGGTTTCCCTGGTATAATCTGAAGTATTAATCGGTTTTTTGATTTCAAGAACAACATTTCCGGGTCTAACAAGAATGTGTTTTTTTTGCATGATCGTCCATGTTCCATGAATTATCACCGGAATAATCGGAACACCGGAATCGACCGCCAAAATGAATCCTCCCTTTTTAAATGACTGTACGTGCTGATTCTGACTGCGCGTGCCTTCGGGAAAGATAATCACAGACGTACCATTTCTTATTATTTCCGACGCCTTATTAAGGCTTTGTATGGCAGCCTTTCGATCAAAACGATTAATACTGATATAACCGGCCCTTTTCATAGCATAACCGAAAATGGGTATCTTAAAAAGTTCGGCTTTGGCAAGCCATTTGAACTGAACCGGAAGATAAGCCTGAAGAACCGGGATATCAAAATTGCTCACATGGTTTGGCATGTAAATACAAGATCCCGTACGATTCAGGTTGGAAAGGCCTTTAACCGTGACTTTGATATTGCTTACAGCAAGAATGCATTTTGCACAAATCTTTGCCACTTTGTGCGTCGTTTCACCACCTGTAGTGACAAATGAGGTTAATATGATGATAACAGCAAAAAAACCTGTCAAAACCACCGTCCAAAAAATAATAAAAAATGTTCGTATCACAAGTTAGTTCGCTTCGCTATCAATTAATGACGGATTTCCAATATGTTATGTTTTAATCCCAAGGTTATCGAACATAGCGTCGGCAAATCCCATAAGCCAGTTGCGCTGTTTTTCGGTTGCATACCCCATACAGCTGCATCGCATTCTGTTCTTGGTGCGTACAAGCAGCTCAAAGGCTACAAGGTTTGATTCAAGATCAACGGCAACATAAAATGGCTGACACTCTGTATGTTCTTTTTGAACCGGAGTGAGAATATTGTGGTCGAGCTGAATCCAGTAAACGCCGTCCACATTTGAGGAACCAAAGTTCTCTTCCATGAACGCCTTGATCATTTCATAATCCTTGGGTCTAAGCTCATCAATAACATATTGTTTCATAATAATTGAACGCCTGGGAATTTCTATCCTGCTATCAGCGGGAAAATTAAAGAGATTTCATTGGCTACTTATAAATGCTGCCTCACAATTATGACCTGTACGTCACGCCTCCGACCGCCTCGCCTTGTCCATCCGGCATGGGCTGACACTCAGGCCAATACCGGGCGGGCTTGGCCGGCGGGATAGCTTTCACCGGAAGGCACGGCCAAACAAATTTTATTTGAATTATCACAGTTTGTTTTGTCGTGCAAGTTGTATGTTACCCGGCCTTCCGTTGGGTTAATAAATTTAAATGAACTTACCCCAATGGGGTGTAAATCAAGACTGTTATTTGCTAAGACTGCCATGGTTATCTGGTTTCAGGTTTCAGGTGTCAGGAAGCATGTTCAGTAGTAATAGGCCAGCCCTGAGGAAACGATTCATCATTTACACCATACACTGCCGTTTCCTCAGCTAACTGCCAGCGTCCTTGATTTACACCCGTTTCCCCCTTAACCCTGACACCTGAAACCTAAAAATCAAACAAATAACAACACGCGGCGCAAGCGCCTGCGCTGCGCGTGACCGAAATTCAAAACCCCAAACAAAAAAAACAATCGCTCACGCGGCATAAGCGCCTGCGCTACGCGTTGAACCGGTTTGGAATTTGGAATTTGTGATTTATTTGTAATTTGGCACTTGGAATTTGTGATTTTAGTGAAGTATCCAGGGCAAACGCATTTGATTTCGGCGCAGCGTAGCGACGGCGTGTTTCTTTTGGAAACCGACTGACTGTTTGAAGGGCTTTAGCACGCGTTAGCCCGAGCCGAATATAATTATGACTTAAAAAAACAATGGGATAATTTAGAGATAAATTGTTCTTGATAACTCTGGCACGGCTCGGACTTACGGGTGCTTAAGCACAAGTTTCAGTCGGTTGGAAAGAGATATACGCCGTCGCGGAGCGTTCTTCCTGTATTGGGATTCAATGCATTTGCCCTGAGAACGCATCGCATCTTGCTTGCCAAAACAGACAAGACTATGATAAAGCCCGTTTTATTTTAGGTTGTATGTCTGGAAGGCCCTATGATTTCAATTAATACTTATTTAATCGCCTATATTTGTATCTATCTCATTAGTTTTGCAGTGTATATTGCCATTGAGGGAATAAATCTCACTTATCTCAAAAAATTCGGGCAAAAGGTGCCTGTGGCTTTTGAGGGAATGATCCATGAAAAAGAACTGCAGAAAATCAGCCGGTATACCGAGGATAACATCCGTTTTAAGCTATTTCAAACCAGCATCAGTAAACTTATTTTTCTTTATGTCATCCTTTCAGGTGTCCTTCCATGGCTGGCCCAATCTCTTGCCCAAATGAATGTTATAATATCCGGCCTTATATTTTTTGCACTTATCGGCCTGGTAGAAATATTGATGGGACTTCCTTTTGATTACTATCACAGTTTCGTTCTTGAGGAAACATACGGCTTTAACACAAAAACCCTGAAAATCTGGCTCTCTGATCTGGTAAAATCCATGGTGGTTTTAATTATTTTAGGAACTTTTCTGCTTTCGACGCTTCTTTTGATGGTAACCTATGCCGGGCAGAGCTGGTGGATCTGGGCATGGATTATTTTTTCGTTATTCCAATTGATGATGACCATACTCTATCCTACGGTCATTGCGCCGCTTTTTAACAAATTCACATGGCTTGAAGATTCCGTGCTTAAAGAGGCGATTGAACGACTGGCTAAAACACAAGGGCTTACCATTGAGCGAATATACCAGATGGATGCAAGCAAAAGAACCAGACATACCAATGCATATTTTTCGGGAATGGGAAAAGCCAAGCGGATCGTGCTGTTCGATTCTCTGATCCGGTCACACGGTCAGGATGAAATTCTAGCGATCCTGGCCCATGAAATCGGACATTTGAAAAAAAATCATATTAAAAAACAATTTGTTCTTGTCAGCCTTGTATCCCTGTTTCTTTTTTTCCTGGCATCAAAGCTGCTAACCTGGGAAGTGATGTATCATAGTTTCGGTTTTTTAAATATGCCGTGCTACGTGGGTCTTTTTTTGGTGGGCATCCTGTGGGAACCGGTAAACTTTTTTATGTCTCCCTTGGGAATGGCGATTTCCAGAAAATTTGAAAGACAAGCGGATGTTTACTCGCTTGGAATTTTAAAGACCGCAAAACCACTTTCAACAGCGCTAAAGAAAATGGCAAAAGATAATCTTTCCAACCTCACCCCTCATCCCCTTTATGTCTGTTTCAACTATTCCCATCCCCCATTGCTCGAAAGAATCGAGTATCTTGAAGCTCATGAGCCCTAAATTCCGGTCTACTGACTTAGTGTAAATTCAGATTCAACATATTTTAATGAAGAATCCACACCTTGAAGGCATTTAAAAGATGAACGTCGAACATCGAACATCGAACGTTGAACATCGAATAATGATGTCGCTTCGCTCATTTAATTTTATTTGTTTTTAAACATCCGATATCAAACCTTAAATGACTATTTCTTTTTCTTTTCATTCACCATTCGATGTTGGAGGTTCGATGTTCGATGTTCATCTTTTAATTCGTTCGATGTTCAAATTGTTGCATCTGAAATTCCGGTCCTGCCCGGAAAGCTGCACCCTTTAACCAGCCTCCAATGGGGTGTAAATCACAACCGTTGGTGAAAGAGGTTTCAGGTGTCAGGTGTCAGGCTTAAAGGGAGGGGACGGGGTGACCACGAGCAATTATATGGATATGGCGAAACTCAAAGGTTATATCACGGAAAAGGTGTATTTAGAATTTCGGGGTCGCTACAAAGAATGCATTCGTATGCTGAATGGATTGGAGAAAACATTGGAGCGGAAAATTCCAGAGCGAGAACGCCGCTGGCAGTTAGCCGAGGAATTGGCAGTGTATGGCGTAAATGATGAAACGCTCTTTCAGGGCTGGCCCCTGACACCTGACACCTGACACCAAATAGCCATAGCCATCTCAGCAACCGACAGTCTTGATTTACACCCCCTCCAGTGCAATCAATTTTTTTTTCATGTCCGATCCTCCGCCAAACCGGCCAAAGGAACCGTCGCTTCGAATCACTCTGTGGCAGGGTATCAGGATAGGAAAAGGGTTATTTGCTAAGGTTGTGCCCACAAATCTATAGGCACGGGCACGGGCAACTGCCACTGCGATATCTTTATACGATCTCAATTCACCGTATGGAATATCAGCGGTACTTGCAAGAACGGATTTCTGAAGTTTTGACAGGCCGCCCGTTTCCAACCATCCCCAGGGGAGGGATATGGGCTTTCCTTTGAAATAATCGATTATGGATTCTTTTACCCTAAAGGCGTTGTCATGAAAACCGGTGTGGTGACGGCCAAAAGTTTCAACGGCGGTAACAAGGTCCTCTTTGTCATGGCCGGGGAGTAAAATTTTAATGACCGCAAACGGGGTTGCACGGTATACCACCGCCATATGACCCAAAGGTGTTGTAAAAATCAAATAGCAGGTCATTGTTTAATTTTTTTCTTTTAAGAAATAATAATCTGTGGCGGAAATCATTTGGCGGGCGTGGTTCCCCGGTCCTTGTGAAAAAAGAGGACCAGGGAACATGCAGTTAAAACTTGATTATATTTCCTCAACTGTAATTGCGCCAGGTTCGCAAACTTCGATACAGCTTTCACAACCCAAACACTCGTCAGCATTTACCGGTACGGATTTATCATCCTGCATTTCAAATACCTCAACAGGGCAAACATCCACACATTCCTCACAACCTTCACATTTTGCTTCATCAACAGTCGGAATAAAAGCCATTTTAAAAGCCTCCTTTCACAATAAAATTAAGTCACGGTATCAAAATAGACCGTATTTCCGTTATCGGGCAAAATCCATATACCAATTGATTAATGGAGTCAAGCATTCTTGTATTTTTTTTATGCCATGACAAGGATCATTTTTTGCAAATTATACAAAGGGTAAGCGTTTAATTCATTAAAACAACTCCATTTCAACCCAACTAAAATCCATTGAAATTATAATCAAACTATTTTAAAGATCTGCATTTAAAAAATTCGCAAAAAAACAGACGACGTCAGACACTGGGTTTGCCATGACAAAAATTATTGATCTTCAATCATATCGAATGATTGTGCTGGAAAAAAGAATATTTGGTCCCTGGCAAAAACGCTTTGGAGAAACTTGTGGCTTGAAAACTCGCCTTTCGGATCTTTCAAACAAAGTGCTGTATTACCTGGCACAGCCGGGTGAAACAAGTTCCCTTGCGTATTATGAATTAATTATGGGCGTCCTTGATTTTGGAACGGCGTCCAATTTTCACTATTTAAGCAACGAAAATAAAATGGCCGTTGTTGATATCCACCTGTTTTTGGCAGATCAGGTACGCTTTGAAATGATGTGGCGATTGAAATGGGTCAAAGCCTTTGAAACGAGAAAATTCGGTTTAATCGAACTGGTTCAAAATTTTAAACACATAAAGACAACATGCAGAGAAAATCCGCCGGAATTGGCGGAATCAAATCCTGACTATCATGCGTACACCAAACTCACATATGGAGATAAAGAGGTCTTTATACGCCGGATGCTTCAAAAAGCGCTTGAGGCCTTCACAGAAAAAATATAACCTGAGAAGGCCTCTGTGCTTTGAATTGATTATTACATTGTCTTCTATAATTTGATAAGTATCGGGTAAAGTCCATTTTGCGTCATCGTAACCGTTAACGTATTTTTTTGAAATCACAAATTCCAAGCATCAAATTACAAATAAATCCCAAATCTCAAGTATCAAATTCCAAACAAACCCACCTGCCATTGCAAGGTACGAGCGGGCAGGTCTCAAACACCAATGACCTAACCTATTACGATTTTTACAGTACTGATGAAAATATCTTTTTCAATTTGTTTGTCTTTCTTCAAGATCATTTATAAAGTTTCGAATTTTGAATTTCGGTTATTGTATTTTTTTTGTTATTTGGGATTTGTTATTTGTAATTTCAACTAACTCAACGGCTCTGTGAACAGATACGTGTCATCTAACCTTCGCTTATTATTACCCGTTCCATTTTATCCCCCTGCCGGATTGAATCCACCACATCCTGGCTGCCAACCACCCTTCCGAATACGGTGTGCTTCCCGTTCAAGTGCGGCTGTGGGGAATGCGTGATAAAGAACTGACTCCCGTTGGTGTTTGGCCCGGCGTTGGCCATGGAGATTACGCCGGTTTCGTGGGTCAGCGGATTATCCGAGACTTCATCTTCAAAACTGTAGCCGGGACCCCCTGCACCGGTGCCTGTGGGATCTCCGCCCTGAACCATGAAATTGCTGATCACCCGGTGGAATAATATCCCGTCGTAAAACCCCTGTTGGGCCAAGAATACGAAGTTGTTGACGGTTTTGGGTGCATGGTTAGGAAAAAGTTCTAATTTAATACTGCCCCTGTTGGTCTCAATTTCCGCCATATAATTTTTGCTTGTATCAATTTTCATCTCGGGAGCACTATCCCATTTCATTGTATTCATTAATAATTCCTCCTTTGTTTGGATTATAACTATCTTAGTTCCTTAGTTGTGAATTTTGTGGCAATTTTTTTTATTACTCCATGTTGTATCTTTATGGAAAAGATGCTGGATGCTGGCCTGTAGAAAGTGATACTATCCTTATGTATTCCAGCATCGAGCATCCAGTATCCAGCATCCGGTATCTATTTAGTGCCCGAACGAAAACTAGGATTTTTCGTTAAGATCAAGGAAGACGAAAATTTTAACCACAGGAATACGGGTAGTATTTCGAGGATTAAAATTTGAGTCTGACGCAGATATTAGCGGAAAAAACAGTTTTCGTTCAGGCACTATTTAAATAACCGGTAGTATAGAGCGGATAAAAAACTCATAAAAAAATGAGCGATGCCGTCTGATATTCTCCACAATATCTTCGTCTTTTGCATGATCCGGTGTATCGCTGACAAATTTGAACATAAAACATTTTGTATCGAACTTCCTGCACGCCTGAGCAACTGACGCACCTTCCATATCAATCAGATCTGCAGTCATGGAAATCTTTTTGCGGTCATCAGGGTCAAGAACCGCCATGTCACTGGTGGAAAGCCGGGCCGTTTGAAACCCATTTAACATATCAGGGTAATGAATGTACGGTATTTTTGTTGTTAATTTATGTCTGTCATATTCAATAATTTGGTTTATATGATAAATTTCTCCCAGAGCATGTAAAAAATCTGTAGCGCCCGCTGCGCCGAGATTAAAAACCCGGACCGGGTGACATGTATGACATAAATAACCCGTGGCCATGGCCGCGTTTGCTTTGCCGATACCGGAGATAATCAAAAAAACACGGTCATTTTCAAATACGGCAAAAGGTTTTTTCCGGCTCCGGGTTAAAGACATACCCAGGACAAAAGGCTTGGCCTCAAGCATGGTGGCCATGACGATTGCCGTTACAGGATGTTGTTCCACCGAGCCATCTCCTCAAGCGTCTGTATTGCTTTTCTCCCCGTATCGCCCAGTGACAGGGTAAAATTGTTGACATACAGATCGATATGCCCGTCAATAACCTGATCATCCAGTTCCTGTGCATGCAATTTGACAAATTCTCTGGATGCCGTTTTGTTCTGTAACGCGTATTGAATCGAATGTCGAAGAACAGATTCAATGTCATCTTTCAGATCAATGGCCGGGCGATCTTTCCTCACCGCAATGCACCCCAAGGGAATGGGAAGTCCGGTTTGGCCTTCCCACCACTCACCCAAATCGATTATTTGGACACAATCATATTCCGGAAATATGAACCGGCCTTCATGAATGATCAGTCCGGCATCGTATCTTCCGATCTGGACCCCTTCAAGTATATTATCAAACCGGGTGATTTCAACATTGCGTATTTCAGGATTCCATAACTTCAACAGAAGATGTGCGGTTGTGTATTCCCCGGGCACGGCAATTTTTGCTTCAGACAATAAAAGGTCGGAAGATCTTCCCACAAGAAGAGGTCCGCAACCATATCCGAGTGCAGAGCCGGAATCAAGGATTTTATAGGTTTGTTTCAACTTAAGATAGGCATAAAATGAGAGCTTTGAAATGTGAAATGTTTTAAAAAACGCCTTTTTGTTCAGTGACTCCACATCATGCATGTGGGGAATAAACCGTAACTTGCCGGTATCAATGCATTGGTGAAGCAGGGCATGAAATATAAATGTGTCGTTAGGACAGGTTGAAAAAGCAAGATCAAGTGTTGTCATGAACAGTCCTTCGGGCGGATTATAATTATTGTAATAGAAAATAGTTGTAACTAACTGGAGTAACTTCTCAATAAACTGTCAAGCCTACTGGTGATAAAATGTAATCTGTCTGGCTGTTTGAGCAGTTACTAACTGGAACCTTGCCGTAACATCATATTTTCTAAGCAGCGTCTGAAGGTCTTTAGGCTCATCAATTTTGGTTTTTACCCGAATTCCCGTATCGCACAATATCGAGAATCTCTTCGCACAGGAATCTTGCCGGCGTTTTTAATGATATGCACAAGCTCATCATGGTTGGTAGTGGTTTTTATTCCGGTTGCCTTTACCACCACCTCTTCCATGAGCACCCCGCCCATGTCATTTGCCCCCATTGTCAGTGCAATCTGTGCAAGCTTCAGACCTTCGGTTAGCCATCCGGCCTGGATATGGGTGATATTGTCAAGGAATATCCTGGAAATCGCAACCATCTTAAGATAATCCATACCTGTTGCCGGAAGTATATGTTCCATTCGTGTGCCAGGGGGAGAAAATGACCAGGGGATAAATGCCTGTAAAATACCGGTGTCATCCTGAACATCGCGTATCACGTTAAGATGTTGAATCTTCTCTTCATGGGTCTCGCCCATTCCGTAAGTCATGGTTGCGGAAGACTTCATTTCATTTCGGTACAAAGAGTATATGACTTCTCGCCATTCATCCACCGTGATTTTTTTCGGACTTACCTTTTTGCGTATTCTGTCAACCAGCAGATCCGATGCGCCCGGCACGGAATCCAGACCCGCCTCTTTTAATGCCTTCACAACATCATCTATAGGCATCGAGCTTTTCCGGGACATGTGTACGATTTCCGAAGGAGAAAAGGAATGCAGATAAATTTTCGGGAAACGGTTTTTAACCGTTTTTACCATATCAATATATTTGCTCAGAGTATAGTCCGGGTGAAGTCCGCCCTGAAGCATCACCTGGGTTCCTCCGGCAGCTATAAGTTCTTCAACTTTTTGGAGAATATCATCCAGTGTCAGTTCATAAGGTTGAATAAGATTGGCCCGGGCATGAAATGCGCAGAACGCACATGCCGCTTCACAAATATTGGTAAAATTAACAATCCGATCGATGATAAACCCGACGTGATCTTTTGGGTATGCCAATCTTCGTCTCATATCCCCGGCTTTTCCCAGATCAATGATGTCCCAGGAAAAAAGATCCGGAGCTTCTTCAAAAGATATTCTGTCTCCCCGGTATATCTTATGGTAAAGTTCGTTGTGTTCGATCACGTCTTCCTTTGCTAATCAAGGGTGCATTACCAGTTTGTTAATTGCTATCCGAGACTTTCTGGTTTCAGGTGTCAGGTTTCAGCTAATTCGTTTCTTACTCCTGACACCTAACACCTGATTGCAAGGCTTTCGCTCAAAAAATGAATAAGTTAATGGGTAAAAACCATGTTAACAAATCGGTAATGCTCTCCTATTCAACATCCAAGTAGTTTAATCCGTTTACCTTTTTAAGCAGCCCCATCTCTGCTGCAACTTCATAATAAAACATTAAGGCTTTTTTCAAATTTTCATCAAATTTAAACTGCAACAGATCAAAATAGCCGTTTATATCATAAACAATATCCGGATACTTTGCTTTTGCCAGTGAAACCACAGTTTCTTTTTCTTGTTCAAGGCAGCGCAATGACCCGTGATAGGAAGAAACTACAGATTTTATTTGGCGTTTATATTGTTCAACAACGCGTTGTCTGACCGCAAACACGGCAAATACCACGGGAAAGCCGGTTTTTCGAAGCCAAAGGTCGCCCAGATCATAAATATAAGAGACCGGCTCTGCGGTTATGGCCATTGCATCATTGCCGATAACCAGAGCGGCATCCATATCTTTGAGCACCGGCCTGGGTTCGGTGGGGATGTACGACGGTTCCAACCGGTAATATTTTTTTAGCAACACTTTCAACAGCACCACAGACGTATGTGACGCACGGGTAATGCCCACTTTCTTTTGATTTAAATCTTCAATGGGGATGTTGCTGATCAGAATCACCGACCCCACATACCCTACCGAACTTAAGCAAAATTGCGGAAGCACAAGCACATCATCAGCAATTTGAGCACAGGTTGCCGAAGAAATGGGACTCATGTCCAGTTGCCGCAGAGCCATCATTTTATTGAGCATGCACGGAAAACCCGGATAGATGCCAATCTTTGGGACAGGTTTTTTCTCAAACATTTGAAAATAAAAAGGATAGCAGTTAAGATAGTCAATGTAGCCAAGCCTCATACCACCCACTCCCTTTCCGTGCCGGCATCTAAAGAGCGGTAGCTTGCGGTTGTCCGTTCCGGTATGAGTTGGGCGTTATGGATCAGTCTTTTTAAAAAACGCTCTGATCCAAAATCGGGAGTTCGGGCACCGGCGGCATGAACCACTTTTTCATTATGATACGTTGCGCCGATATCATCAACCCCGAACCTGAGAAGGGTCTGAGCCATTTTCTCACCCAGATACATCCACAATGCCTTTAAATGGGGCACATTGTGGAGAAAAATTCTGCTGGTGGCATAGAGCCGAATGTCATCGTAGCCTGTGGTTGTGCGCGTGACGTCCAACGCGGTATTCTCACTATGGAATTGTAACGGTACAAAGGTTTTAAAACCGCCGGTCTCATCTTGAAGATCACGAATCTTAGAAAGATGATCCACAATATCTTCGGCTGTCTCGATATGATTATACAAAAGGGTTGCATTTGTCTTGAGCCCCATTTTATGGGCGGTGCGCATGACGGAAAGCCATTGGGTTCCCGATATTTTCTTTGGCGCGATGATATCCCGAACACGGGGAGAAAAGATCTCAGCCCCGCCTCCGGGCAGTGCCTCCACGCCTGCATCCATAAGCCGTTTAAAAACTTCTTCAAGGGAAATTTTATTTTTTTTGGCAAAATAATCGTATTCAACCGCAGTAAATGCAACAATATGCATATCCGGTTTTATGTTTTTAATTTGCCGCAACATCTGCTCGAAATAGTCAATGGTAAGATTGGGGTGGAGCCCGCCCACAATATGAACTTCATCAATGCCTGAATCCGCGGCACTGTGGATCCTTTCTTCAATGTCATCGGGAGACAGCAAAAACGCGTTTTCATCATTTTCATCACAGGAAAAGGCGCATAAGGGACATCGCAACTCACAGATATTGGTGTAGTTCAGATTCATATTCACCCCGTAGTAGGCAATATCTTTATGCAATTTTGTCCGGATATAATGCGCAATGGTGCCAAGATCCAGGATGTCATGGGTTGTGAGCATGTACAGAGCGTCTTCTTTGCTTGCAGGGATGTTGTTGCAGACCTTTTCAGCGATACGGCGAAGTTTTTTATTCTGTATGTTGTCCGGAAACACCATGTTATCGTTTCTTTTTCCCCCAGCTTTCAAACAAATCGTGATCATAGCCCAAAAGGTTCAACACCTTCCCGACAATAAAGTTAACCACATCCTCAACCGATTCGGGCCGGGTGTAGAACCCCGGAACCGGAGGAACGATCTCAATCCCGGCCAGAGCGGCCCTGTGAAGGTTTCCGGTGTGGACAACACTAAGCGGCGTCTCTCTGGGCACGATGATGCACCTGCGCCTTTCTTTTAATGCCACATCACAGGTTCTGGTAATCAGTGAATCTGCGTATCCGTGGACAATGGCGGAAAGTGTTTTCATTGAACAGGGGATCACAACCATTGCTTTAAATTTCGTGGAACCGCTGGCCACCGGAGCAAAAAAGTCGTTGTTGTTGAACTCGCTCAACAGATCATGGTTTTCGGAAAGACCCCGCACTGCCAGCAGTTCTTTCAAGGATGAAAAAGATGAAAAGGGAGGTTCCTCCCGAAAGATTTCGTATTCTATGATTTGGCAGGCCGGCTTCGAAACGATGGCAGCAACTTTTTCTCCTGAATTAAGGAGTTCTTCAATCAGACGAATCCCCAATATGGGGCCGCTGGCTCCTGAAATTCCAACAACTATCATTTTTTTTGATCTTTCATGAATTTTGCATCTTACGATTATAAAATTTTACCTATAAAAAGATCCGTGAGGGTTCCGAAAAAGAGTATGGGGGATATGTATATATTGACTTTAAAAAAATTCTTTATGGCCCACGTGATATTTTTATTCCTTGCCAGTCTCTGCTGGTAAAAAAATATGATTCCAACCAGTACAACTGCCGTCCAGTATGGGAGGGTCTTATGGGTTAAAAATCCCGCATATATCATGGCGAGTATAGAGACCAGATAGCATGCTGTGGAGATGATAAGCGCCCGTTTTTTTCCCAGACGAACCGGCATGGAGTAAAGATTTTCTTTAACATCAAATTCCATGTCCTGGATGGCATAAACGATGTCAAGCCCTGCAATCCATGCCATGATAATACACCCTAAAACAAAGGGAACGCGCGTAAATTCGCCGGTAACCGCAATATACCCTCCAATGGGAGCGGCCGCTTCAACCAAACCCAGATAAAAATGGGAAGAGGCGCTGAACCGTTTAAAATAAGAATAGGTGAACAGCATGAACACCGCGGGAAAAGACAGATAAAAACAAAGATTGTTCAGCATGAATGAAGCGCCGATAAGCAAAATAGAGGAAAGACAGGCGGTTATCCATACCACCGCGGGCCGAACGTCTCCTTTGGGAACCGGTCGGTCGCTGGTACGCGGATTTTTTGCATCGATTTTTGCATCGATCACCCGGTTAAATGACATGCCGGCGGTTCTGGCTGCAGCCAGGGCAACAATCACCCAGACCCAGGTCATGACCGTGCCGCCTCCGGCAAAAAGCACACCGATGAGTGCAAAGGGCAACGCAAAAAAGGTTTGCTCGATCATAATAAGTTTCGAGAATTTCTTAAAATCCATATTCTTTCCACCGGCGGCTGACTTTTTCGATGATTTCTTCAGACATTCGGATCTCTTCGGGCCAATCCCGCCCCATTCCTTCTTCACGGGTTTTTCTTGTGGCGTCTATTCCCATTTTCCCGCCAAAATTTGGATAAGGCGCTGAATGGTCCAGCGCATCCACGGGACCTTCCGACAACAGCAGATCTCTTTTGGGATCCACATTATTAAGGAGTTTCCAAACCACGGTTCTTGAATCCCGAAGATCCATATCTTTATCAAATACCGCAATATACTTGGTTGACGACATCTGACCCAGTCCCCAGAGCGCGTTAATCACTTTTTTAGCCTGTCCGGGAAACTTCTTGTCAATGGACACCAGGGCGCAGTTGTGAAACACGCCTTCCATGGGAAGTTCCATGTCAACAATTTCCGGAACCAGTATTTTTAATAACGGCAGAAAAATCCTCTCCGTAGCCTTTGCCATATAACAGTCTTCCATGGGCGGCTTTCCCACGATGGTTGCAGGATAAACCGCATCATTTCTGCAGGTAATACAGGTCACATGGAATACCGGATAAAGATCCGCCGGAGAATAGAACCCGGTATGGTCCCCAAAAGGGCCTTCAATCCGTTCTTCATCGGGATCCACATATCCTTCGATGATAACATCGGATTCGGCGGGCACAAAAATATCAATGGTCTTTGCCCGGGTGATTTCGATGGAACGCGACCCGATAAACCCTGCCAGCAAAAGTTCGTCCATATCCGGAGGAAGGGGCGCTGTTGCCGCATAGGTCACCAAAGGGGATCCCCCCAGGGCCACCGCCACCTCCATGCGCTCTCCCCGGGATTTGTATCTGTCAAAATGGCGGCTGCCGTCCTTATTGTACTGCCAGTGCATACCGCTTGTGGCATTGTCGTATTTGTGCATGCGATACATGCCCATATTCTGAAGCCCGGTATCCGGATCTTTTGTAATCACAACCGGAAGGGTAATAAACGGACCGCCGTCCTGGGGCCAGCAGGTGAGAATGGGGAGCATGTCCAGCAACGGCCCTTCCGGACCGTAGATTCGCTGCTGGCACGGGGCATGTTTCACTTTTTTGGGTGAAATACCGGCCAGCTCTTTCAAGTCAAAAAGCATCTTTATTTTCTGGGTAAAACTGCCGGGAAACCTGATTTTAATTAATGCTTCTATGCGTCGGCCAATATCGTCGAAAGAGTCACACCCCAGCGCCATTTTCATGCGTCCAAAGCTTCCGAAGGCATTGATAAGAAGTGGAAATGTGGATCCTTTTATCTTCTCAAAAAGAAGCGCCGGACCGTGGGTCTTGCTCATCCTGTCCGCAATTTCAGTAATTTCCAGGACGGAATCCACTTCTGCGGAAATCCTTTTGAGCTCATTTTCAGATTCGAGTTTCTTGATAAATTCTTGAGTGTTTTTAAATAGCATAAAAAATCCTAACTAAAAATATAGCATATGATAACTCTTCTATACCCGTTTTATCGCAACCGTTTTATAACAGGGAAAAAGCCTGTATTTTTGATTCTTTTTATATTTGTCAGCTTTTTGTTTACGCTCAACTGAGGTATAAATAAATGAATGATGTGTGTCAAGATGGAAAAAAACAGAGCATAAAAGGACAGAGGTTTGCTATTTGATCAATATACTGATATGAATCCGGTCGAATTATGGCCTTTCCTGTACGCCAATACAATTATACCGGATATAAGCAGGCCGAGAATTATTTCAATTTCTTCATGAGGAGTCGTGTATGATATTGGGCATCGATATCGGTGGCACTCACACAGATGCAGTTTGTGTCAAGGATAACCAAATTGTGGCAACCGCTAAAGTAATCACCGGAGAAAATCTGGTTGATTCAATCGTGGGGGCCATTCAAGGCCTGAATGTGGATTATGGCGTGTTAAAACGGGTCGTGCTGTCCACCACTCTTTCCACCAATGCGATCATTGAAAAAAAATACGCTGCCACGGGAATGATCGTATCTGCGGGCCCGGGTGTGGATCCGAGAAGCTTTTTTTTATCGGATGATTTTCATCTCATAGAGGGGGCTATGGACCACCGGGGCAGAGAGTACATACCGGTCCGGAAAGATCAGATTCTGGAAGTTGCTAAGATTCTGAAGACAAACCATGTCCAGGGAGTGGGTGTCATTTCCAAGTTCTCCGTGCGTAATCCATCCCATGAAAAGACCATGTATTCGCTGATAGCGGATAAGTTTACCTATGTTTCCATGGGTCACCGTATGAGCGGCAGCCTCAATTTCCCCCGAAGACTGCATACGACCTATTTTAATACGGCGGTGATGCCCATCCAGGAACGATTTGTCCGCTCGGTAAAAGATGCGTTGAAAGAATTGGGAATAACCACCAGCATCCTGTTTCTCAAGGCCGATGGAGGAACCTATTCTTCATCAGCCGCGGACAGGCTTCCGGTAGAAACAATTTTATCCGGACCGGCGGCCAGTATGATGGGAGGTGTGGCCCTTAAGAAAAATTCAGATACAACACTCATCCTCGATGTGGGCGGCACCACAACCGATATTGGAATTCTCATCGATGGCGTTCCTATACTGGAACCCCAGGGGGTGTGTGTCGGTGGATTGAAAACATTGGTCCGGGGCCTAAAGATGCTCAGCGTGGGTGCCGGAGGTGATTCTCAGGTTTATATATCCGAGGGCAGGCTCAGAGTCGGTCCCCATCGCCATGGACCCCCTGTGTGTATGGGAGGTCCCCAGCCCACGCCAATGGATGCCTTGTGTGTTCTCGGTGAATTTGAAACCGGTGATTTGAATAAAGCCGAACAGTCTCTTGCTCCGCTTGCCCGCCAAATGAACAAAGAAATACCGGAACTGGCACGGGCCATTGTCGCCGAACTGGTAGAAACCATAAAGGGGGCTTGTGACGGATTTATTCATGAGGTGAACAGTTACCCGGTGTATACCATCCACGAAATGCTGCATCCCGATCCGGTCAAGCCCGAACAGGTGATGGTTATCGGGGGTCCGGCGAAAACACTCAAACCCTATGTTGAGGATATGTTCCAAATGAAATGCCTGGTGCCGGATCATTTCCAAGTGGCGAACGCCCTGGGGGCGGCCCTGGCCAGGACCACGGCCCAGATAACCCTTTTGGCGGACACCCAGCTCAAAAAACTCATTTGCCCGGAATTGGATGTGGATATGGAGATATCTACATGGTACACCATTAACGATTTGATATCGTTCGGAAAGCAAGCCCTCACGGACAATGCCCGGTATCTGGGATTGTCCGATGATATTGAGACGGACGTGATCGAACAACAGAGTTTCAATATGATCAAAGACTTCAATACCACCGGTAAGAATCTGCGCGTTAAGATTCAGAGCAGGCCGGGAATTATCAGCGGATGGAGTGAATCATGATACAGGCAAAACGCAAAACCGGTTTGATATTTTTTCCGGCATATGACTGGGAGATAAGCCCGACACATCCCGAAAGACAGGAAAGGCTCTTGTATACCCAGGATCAGGTACTTGAAGAAGGGCTGCTCGATATCAAGGGAATTAAAGAGTTTAAGGCCGGTCTGGCCCGTGAAGAAGATATCAACCGGGCACATTTCTGCGTACCGGATGTAAACTCGCGCATCACCCACTCTCACAACATTTCCGCCGGGGGATGTATGGAAGCGGCCCGGCTGGTATTGGAAGGCGTGGTAGAAAAGGCATTTGCACTGGTACGGCCCCCGGGGCATCACGCCATGCGCGTGGTACATGGTGCTCGGGGGTTCTGTAATATCAATATCGAGGCCGTAATGGTTGAGTGGATCCGCAAAAACTATCCCCATATCAAGAAGATCGCCATTGTGGATACCGACTGTCACCATGGGGATGGATCTCAGGATATCTATTGGCATGATCCCAATGTGCTCTATATTTCCATGCATCAGGACGGTCGAACCTTGTATCCCGGATCCGGTTTTACCGATGAATTCGGTGGTCCCGGGGCGTTGGGGTTGACCCTGAATGTGCCGCTTCCTCCCAGAACCAGTGACCAGGGGTTTTTGCATGCCATAGAGAATCTTATTTTACCCGTTTTGGATGAATTTAAGCCGGATCTGATAGTAAACTCAGCGGGTCAGGACAATCATTACTCGGATCCGATCACGCATATGGCCTTTACTGCAAGAGGGTATGCCAGACTGAACGAGTTGCTCGACCCGGATATCTGTGTGCTGGAAGGGGGGTACTCCATCGAGTCGGCCTTGCCCTATATCAACACCGGAATTATCTTGGCCCTTGCAGGCGTTGACTATTCCTTTGTGCGCGAGCCGGATCTTAAACCCGAGGAGCTCCGGGAGGAGCCCGGGGTGATGGACTATATTAAGGAACTGTGCGACTCGATCATGGATGCCTGGCACCGGAGAAATAACCATAGTTTGCCGAACAATCAGTTTGTTGAACGGAATCGCCGAGTATACTACGATACCGACAGCATTTCCGAAAACCAGCAGGAGACCTTGCGGTTTTGTTCAGACTGTCCCGGCGTGTTCAAGATTGATACACAGGCGTCCACCGGCTATCGAGCCCTGTGTGTCCATATCCCGTACGGAGCCTGTGAGAAATGCCGCCGGCAGGGTCGTGAGTGGTTTAATACGGTAAAAGCCGGATACTATGCGGCCTATCTTCAGGATATGGATAATGATGCATATCAGATAACGATCCTATGAGAAGGTATTGTCTCAAGAATTTAGGTTTAAAGTTCTTATAACATAATCCCGATAATATCATTTAAGACTGATGAACTCGTAAAAAGTCAGATTTAGACGGTTTCGTAAAAAGTTCAAATTCAAGGCGTGCAAATTTTGTAATTATGAGGCGTACTTATTGTACGTTGAATGATTGCAAAATGCAGCACAACGCAGAAGTTGGACTTTTTACGAGACCGTTAAGAATAATAAAAACTACCTCATAGGGAATCAGCCGAAATGAATTCAATCAATCCATACACCACAACCATTTCTCAACAGCCGGATTTTAGTACAAACAGCAGAATTTACAATGAAGTGCTGCTCACCCGGATTGAAACATCCAACCAGCAACATAAAGATATCTCCCTGGTTACAGAAGAAGGTGACAGGGTAACGATTTCATCTTCCTTTCAACGTCAGGCGGTCTATTCAACTTATGAAGGGATATCACAATATACGGTCTCTGCCACCTCTGAAAATCTTGGTATGGAAAAAAATCAACTTACAATATTTGAAGGTGAAACATTCGATTATGAAAATGATCGCAACTTTTCAATATCAGTGGATGGTGATCTCAATAAACAAGAATTGAAATCTATCAAAAAAGCGGTAAAGACCATCGATAAAATAATGACGGACATTCTTTATGGAAAACATATTCCTGAGGGCTTGGCCAAGGCTATAGAGATGAACAATCTTGGCTCCATAGCAAGCATTGAAGCAAATTATCAATATGATAAAACGGTGCTCGTGGAACAGACAGCCATACAAGAAGCCGTTACCTATTCTATGGACGGATTGGCTGAACCCATTGCACCGCCAATGAACACGGAATTACCTATTGAAAATCCGATTGATGAAATGATAACTGCTGTAAAAGACTCGGGCGTAAAACCGTCAAAATTTATAAAACCCGTAAAAAAATTATTTGCCAATATTTTAAACAAGCTTCCGGACAGCGACCCTCAAAACAAACCCAAAGCTCATTTGGCGAAACTAATCGGAACGGACCTGATTGAAAGAATTAACCACCTGCCAAATAAGGAAGATACAAACACCTATCCTGTTATATAATCCGATAACCGGTTTCAAAACCCGAGGCATTTCTAATCCTGTTTACGGTTTCCATATCAACCACTGACCAACTCCTCGGGAATGTCGGCATTGGTGTAAACCTTCTGCACATCATCACAATCTTCAAGGGTTTCCATCAATTTGACCATCTGCTCGGCTTCATTGCCCTGAAGGTTTACGGTCGACTGTGGGAGCATTGTAATTTCTGCAGCAATATAGGGAAGCGATTGCTCTTCTATGGCGGCCTTTACCGCTTCAAAATCTTTAGGCTCCGTAATGATTTCATAATTACTGTCATCTTCTATTACATCTTCGGCTCCGGCATCAATGGCGACTTCCATCAGAGTGTCCTCGTCTACCGCATCATTTTCCACAACGATATATCCTTTTTTTTCAAATATCCATGCAACGCATCCATTGGAGCCTAAATTTCCCCCTGCTTTGTTTAAAATATGGCGAATATCCGCCACCGCCCTGTTTTTATTGTCTGTGAGTGACTCTATGAAAATAGCGGCGCCGCCCGGACCGTATCCTTCGTAAATACTCTCTTCGTAATTCACGCCTTCCAGTTCGCCGGTCCCTTTTTTAATGGCCCGTTCAATATTGTCTTTGGGCATGTTTTCACTTTTAGCCGCCTGGATGGCGGTCCGCAGCCTTGGGTTTGCAGCCGGATCTCCTCCTCCAAAACGTGCTGCAACAGTAATTTCTTTAATAAGCTTGGTGAAAATTTTACCCCGCTTGGCATCGGTTGCACCCTTTTTATGCTTTATGGAAGACCACTTGCTATGCCCTGACATATTTACCTCCTATTTTTTCCCAAATCCGATAATATAAATTTCTTTGCTCGCCTTTCGGCTGCTTTGCGGTTTGAAAATCTTGTGCCGTTTAAATGCCGCCTTAACGGCATCGGAAAATTCCTTAAAATCTTCTCCGTGAAAAATCTTACAAACAAATGATCCTCCGCTGACAAGCGTTTCTTGAGCAATGGAAAGTGCCGCCCGGCAAAGATTAAAAGACCTTGCGCTGTCAACATGTCTGCTGCCGGTCGTTGCAGGCGCCATGTCGCTGAGAACAACATTAAAATCTTTTCCGGTTAGTTTAAACAACTCATCATCCATGGAAAGGATATCGCTTTGAAAAATCCTTACATGAGACGGAACCTTTTCAGAAACCGGTTTGAGGTCCATGCCCACGACCTCTCCTTTATTTCCTGTGAGACTCGCAGCATAAAGAAGCCATGACCCGGGGGCACACCCCAAATCCAGGACCTTGTCTCCTTTTTTGATCAGATTGTATTTTTGCTGCATTTCTTTAAGCTTATAAACAGACCTGGCAGGAAATTTCTCTTTTTTTGCCCGGCGCGCATAGTGGTCCTGCCACCGGTTATGTTTAGCCGATGCTCGCTTCATTTTATTAAAATAGTTCTTCCATGGCCAAAGAGATAGTCTTTACTCCAACAATTTCAATGCCTTTTATTTTGGTCATTCGTTTCAAATTGCTTTTGGGAATAAGGCATCGGGTAAACCCCATTTTTTTTGCTTCGGCAATCCGGGTCTCAACATGGCCGATGGCCCTGACTTCCCCGGTCAATCCCACTTCCCCAAAAATAATGGTGCCTTTTAGAATAGGCCGGTCTAAAAAGCTCGACGCAACCGCAGACACGATTCCCATATCAACAGCGGGTTCAACAATCTTAACTCCTCC
>JAFDEW010000441.1 GCA_019310125.1 Deltaproteobacteria bacterium
CTGGGCCGCGATGCTGTGAGCACGCCGGGGACTGTCCTGAATACAGAAGCTTTTTACGTAATAGCCGAGTTCGCCCAGCGATGCCGCGGCAGAACCGCCGGCAAGGCCGGTTCCCACAACAATGATCGTATATTTTCTTTTATTGGCGGGATTGACAAGCTTAAGTTCAAAACGGTGCTTATCCCATTTTTCTGCAAGGGGCGCCGAAGGTATTTTTGCATCAAGCATAATTAAGCTCCTTATCGTAAAGGTGCATTACCAGTTTGTTAATTGCTATCCAAGACTTTTTGGTTTCAGGTGTCAGGTTTCAGGTATCAGCCAATTCGTTTCTTACTCCTGACACCTGACACCTGAAACCTGATTGCAAGGCTTTCGCTCAAAAAATGAATAAGTTAATGGGTGAAAACCATTTTAACAAATCGGTAATGCTCCCACTTTTAGGTGACGGTGGACGTGGATGATTTGACAATTATCCAAAATAGGATTTACTTGACCTTACACCAGAAAAATTTGATATCCGTAAATCAGTTGTCGTTGTGAATGCTGTCGATACTGGCACAGGTTTTGGCAAGCCCGATTTTCATGAGGTTATCTCAATTAATACAAAACAGCCCCTCAAAACAAATAAAAGGAGAAATAATGAAAGTGCTTAAAATGTTATTCGCAGTCTCAATGACCCTTTTATTCGTTTCATCGGCAGCTGTAGCCGGTGATTTTGACTGGATCAGGAATTTCAATATCAAAGCTGAAACGGACCCATCAGGATTCCGGGCAAGGCTTGCAACTCGTTTTAAAATAGGCGATGCACAAATCAAAATCGTGCTCAACAATGTTGAAAACCCTTCAGACGCCTATATGGTTAAGCAGCCAACAGAGAACGTTATTGAAAAATACAAATCCGGTAAGGGCAAAGGCTGGGGAGCGCTTGCGAAAAGTCTGGGCATAAAACCCGGATCAAAAGAATTTCATGCCCTGAAGCGTGGTCATGATCTTTACGATGAAAAACCTAAGGTTAAGAGCAAGGACAAAGGCAAGGGTAAGATTAAGAAATGATGGCAAAGCTATCTTTCTTAATCCTATTTGGAACTCCCGGGGTTGAATTTACGCGTTTCTTTTTTTGCGTCAATAGAGGTTGCTTAGGAATTGGGGAGGCGTCCATAAATATATAAATTGATTAAATTTAGGTAATAGTGTTATAAGGGTTGTTTGTAGGAATTGTAGGTGGTCCCGAAATATATAACCTGTTAATTTTTTAAGGAGGAGCTAATGCCAATTTACGAATATGAGTGTAAAGACTGTTCTCACTGCTTTGAAGTACTCCTGCTGTTTTCCAGTGATCCGCCCCCCCAATGCCCCGAATGCCAGTGTAATTCCAGTGATCCGCCCCCCCAATGCCCCGAATGCCAGTGTAAGGATGTGGCGAGACTAATGTCTTCATCCACCATGAGAAAGCAAGAAGAGTATACCGGGGCGGGTGGTATGCTTGATCCTTTAGTGGGCCCGTCTTTTTAGGGCGGATCGAGCTAAAGGGAAATAAAGAATCCCGGCCCAAAGGACCAGGCTTTGGTTTGCCCCTGAAAGGGGCTGTTTTACATAAAGCCGTACAAGTTAAAAGTGATCTAAAATGCCTAAAGTTAAGGCATAGGAAATTGGAAACCCTGGCAGGACTCGGATGTACATAAGTTTATAAGTTGCTTTGAAAAAACAAACCCTTGAATCTTGACTCCCTGAATCCTCATTAAAGTTTTTTGGGTATTTCGTCATTGATATCTATTAAACGTTAAACGAATTTGAAATAAACGATGCACAAAATATTCTCAATAAAATCTGCTATTTTTTGATTTTGGGCGAACCACAATATGTGGGATTTTCCATTCTTGCCAATTCGATATTGTTTCTATATGACCGGGAAAGTTATTCGTCATTAATGGCAATACTTGTAGTTCTATTTTGGGTGCATATTCCCAAATGTTTTCTAACCCTCTTATTTGCACTTTCACATTTCAGACTTAATTATGGAGGCACCCACATGAAACGTCTGCTACCGTTTTTTCTTATCATTATCATCGTTATCCCTATGCATGCACTTGCAGACAAACCGATCCTCACCATCGACACCGGCGGACACAAGGCAAAAATAAAAGATGTCATGTTCACTAAAGACGGAAGATACCTTGTTTCCGCATCTGATGATAAAACCATACGTGTGTGGGACACCTCAACCGGTGAGGTTGTGCGGGTGCTTCGTGGTCAAATCGGGACAGGAAATGAAGGTAATATTTATGCTACAGCCCTTTCCCCGGATGACCGACTTCTGGCGGTGGGGGGATATCTTTCAAGAGGCGGCATCCGCTTGATCGACTTCCAGACCGGCGAAGTTAAAGCGCTTCTCATAGGACACAACAATATAATTTCAGGACTCGCATTTTCTCCGGATGGAAACAAACTAATTTCAGGTAGCGGTGATAAAACCGCCCGCATCTGGAATGTTCGCACTCAAAGAACCATTCATGTATTAAAAGGACATAAGGAAATTATCTATGCAGTGGCATTTTCACCCGATGGTACATTGGCAGTTACAGGGAGTTTTGATAAGACGTTAAAACTGTGGAATTCAAAAAGCGGCTTTTTGATTAAAACCCTTAAGGGACATACGAATACCCTGAGATCGGTGGCCTTTACTCCCAATGGAAAGTATCTCCTGTCAGGGAGTTATGATAAAACGGTCCGACTATGGAACGGAAAAACCGGTAATTTCATCAAGATACTGGCTAACTTAAATAAAAGGGTTGATGGATTGACGATAAGCCCTGACAGTTCGAAATTCGTAATTGGGAATGTAGCTAAATATGGACCTTTCAAATGTTTTGTTTTTGCAATTCCCTCCGGTAACATAATAAACTCATTTACAAAACACACAAACATCGTCCTTGCATCAGACATTTCCCCTGACGGAAGAATTGCAGCAACAGGGGGTGGTAATGATGAAGAAATCTATCTCTGGGATTTAACCACAGGAAAAGTTGAACATAAAATGGTCGGAAAAGGAAAGTCGATATGGAGCGTGGGGTTTTCCAAGGATGGTCGTTCTGTTGGATGGGGAAAGAAATGGAAACAAAGCAGTGTGTTTAAATTTGGGCCCTTGGAGCAGTCTTTTAAGATCAAGCCATACGGCAGAGCCTATGAGCTGAGCATGGGCTCTGAACTCAAATCCGACACTGGTTTCATTAGAGGGATTAAATCTGTGGGTCCCTGGTCCATTCGGAATAAAGACAATGCCAACGAAACTCTTGAAATTCTTCAAAACGGTCGCGTGATTCATTCAATCACAAGAGGATCAACCAGCGGCTATGATCATCGCAGTCTGACCCTAACCCCGGATGGACAAACAGTGATTAGCGGAGGAATGAACGGAATAATTGCCTCTTACAATCCACTCACAGGTAAAAAAATCCATAAATTTATCGGACACACCAGTGATGTGTGGGGAGTTGCCGCATCCCCTGACAGTCGATTGCTGGTTTCAGGATCAGCTGATCATACTGTAAGATTATGGAAGATCGATTCAGGAAGACTTCTTTTAAGCATCTTCCAGGGAACCGATGAAGAATGGGTGGCCTGGACCCCTGAAGGATATTATACAGCGTCATTAAACGGGGATAAATATATAGGGTGGCATATCAACCGGGGTGAAAACAGATCA
>JAFDEW010000442.1 GCA_019310125.1 Deltaproteobacteria bacterium
CTTGAAGTATTTTTCAGACCAGAAAAAAAATATTTTAGGTATTATTTCTCACCTTGAACGGCTTCGCAAGAGAACCGAGAACGAATTCCCTGATGCCAGAGCCTTTGTAAGGCCCGGATTTGATGAAATTAAACCCGGCTGCCAAGAATGATAGGCTTTTGAGCCAAATACCGCAAAATCAAACCTCCTTGCTCATTTACTTTTTTTACGTAAAGAGATCACCTCGATCTTTTGTACGGCCTTTACTTCCCGGTCGGACATGAGGTCGTCCGGCGGGACCAAAATGAACTTCCCTCCGTTTTTAATGGGTTGACCATTGATCCTGTCAGCTATAGTCATGCGGTCTCCCGCAGGGTTGAGGAAGATCTCACCATAAGAAAAAAGGCTGCGGTAGCCGTCAGGGGCCGAAATTAGAAATGTTTTGCTCAAATCAGGCGTTACGCCCCCCTTGTCGAGAATCGCTTTGAAAGGTACCCCTGAAAACCTGTCAATCCCGTGATACCCTTTGCCCTCTCCCAAATGCTTGACCGTTATCTCTCTTCTGGGATAGGCGCCCAAGTTCTGCACAGTTTGAGCTTTTTCCACGGCACCGGTAATAGTGAATTCGGCAGAATAAAGCTTTTTTAGTTTTTCTGCCGGCATTTTGGGGCGCAAATCCAGTACTTCTATGGATGTAATCTCTTCCAAGGAGCGATCTGCATAGGTATCACTGCTTATAACGAGTTTGGGAAACCCGATTTTCCGTTGAAATTGGTCCAACCGGGATTTATAGACCTCCGGACTGTGGCAGCGTTTGCAATCCTTATGGGGCATAATGGGTGAAGCAGACGTGGCAACAATGATCCCGCCCGGGTTTCTATAAAACACCTCTCCCCACGAAAGTGCCACCTGCATACCCTTTTTGTTGCGCACCAGGATGGCCAGATCCACCTTTTTTCCAAAGGCGGTCTCTTTTTTTTCCACACTTGCCAACTCAAGAAGCGACTTCAACGGAACGCCTGAGTAATGAAAAACCCCCTGAAAACTGCCGTCTGACATGACTTCATTGAGCTGTACCCGAATGGCGTCAAAACCGTTAAGATCTTGTCGGGTCAGATTTAAAGGCTGTCTGACCAAACCGGTTATGGCAAGTGTTGACGGAGAAGCTGAGCAGGGCCGGCAGACCATGCATAAAACTGCCAAAGCAATAAAACTCGTAAAAACTTTTTTCATGTTATGCTCCTTAATCTAACCTAAACTGAGAATTTCAAATTTTAAAAGTTACTCAACTATCTTTTATTTTTAACGAGCTATCTTGATTTATACTTTTAATATTTAAGAGAGGCTCCCAACCATATTGTTCTCCCGGGAGCCGGGAAATATTTTTCTGGCTCACGGTCTTTGTCAAAAATATTATTCACCGCCACATAGGCATCCAGGTGATCCATAATGGGCTGAGTGATCTTAGCATTAAGGAATGTATAGCCCTCGGTTTGTTCTTCAGGATCATCGGGGTACCTGAATGTGGGTACCTGATCATAAGACTTTCCCACGTGGAGCATTGTGCAGTTAATTTTGGTTTTAAGAGTTGGAATGACATACTGCAATCCGAGGCTCGCTTTATATTTTGGTATAAATTCAACTTTATCCGTCACCCTGTTCGAACTTTTATTTTTGGCGTCAGTGTAAGTGAAGTCTGCCTTGATCAGCAAATTTTCTATGGGTCTCACCAGAAAATTGAGTTCCAAACCGGTAATCTTAATATCCTGATAATTAAAATATTGACTGTCAGGATTATCCTGGACGTCTCTGGTGATATAATCTGAAATATCGTAGTAAAAAGGCGACACTGTAAGTTCCAGAATATCTTCATGAGTCAAAGAAATGCCGGCGACATAATTAATGCTCGTTTCAGCATCAAGACCAAGATTGGGGGTGTCGGTGAACATTTCGTTGAGTGTGGGAAAACGGGTCTTGCGGGCTACCGATGCAAATACCCGCATCGCCTCATTTGCTCTATAAGTGATACCCAACATGGGATTGAATTCATTCATGGTATCGGGGGTATCAGATTTTACAATATTCCCGTCGTTATCCGGATCTGATTCCGCTTTGTCCGTATCATACCAATCATAGCTTGCGCCCACAACGATGGATAGTCGATTGTCTATAAAGGAAGACTCATTTTCAAGACCAAGCGAACCCGTGTAAGCAAAGCTTTCTGCGAAGGGCAGAGACTCATCCGCCCTTTGTTCATGTGAGTCTCCCCTGTAATTAATTGCAAACCTGAGTTTATCCCAGTCCACCGGCCTAAATTCCGTCGTTACCATTCCGCCGACAATATAATCCTCGTAGTTGCTCAAGCCGATACGGTTTGTATACGCCAGGTCATCATATGAAGCAAGATCA
>JAFDEW010000117.1 GCA_019310125.1 Deltaproteobacteria bacterium
GGGATTGTTTATTGGTTATGTGATAGCTATGTCCCGGTTTTCGTTTATGAAACCCTTCTTTTATTTGTGGCTGGTGGATTTGCGAGTAAGTAAAACACCTTCCCTCATTTTTACCCCGCTTGCCCCGTAGGTCCGGCAGATCGTACTGGGGTGAAAGTTTTTTCTATTTCACCGGGGCCATTCTTCCATTCTGATGGCATAAACAGGTTGCCATTAATAAACCTGTATTTTAGAAAAGTAGTAGTATATCCAAGAAGTTAAATTGGGAAAGGGGATTTGTTGATCTTATTGCCGCCCATGAACTTCAAGGGTGACCGGGTCCCTGAAATAGAAATAATATAGCCTGTGATAACGAAACTTAGTTTTAATTGGATGACCTATGCCGGATAGAACTTCCCATGATATTATTTTGTGGTTTTTTTTAGCACTTTTTCTCATCTCAGCTTTTTCTTTGGGCTGGCTTTTCTGGCCTTTTATGTCTGTTATTGTTCTTGCCGCTGTGGTGACCGGCATTTTCAAACCAATGTATGATTTTTTAAACAGAAAAATCAATTCTTCTTTTGCATCGCTGCTAACCTGTGCTTTTATATTTTTTATCCTGTTTATCCCGATCGTGTTTTTTGTGGGCATTTTGTCAAAAGAAGCTTACGGACTGTATCTTATGGGAAAGGCCGGGGCAATCAGCGACCAGATCAAACCGCTCTTTGAAAGCAGTAAGGTTATTGAACGAGCAAACCTTTTTCTTTCCGGTTTAAATATAAACATTACAGGGGAAGAGGTAAACAAGGCGATTTCAGAACTCGGAAAATTCGTGGGCCTCTTTCTATTTCAGCAGGCCAGTTCTATTGCCTCGAACGCACTCAAATTTTTTATGTATTTCTTTTTTATGCTCCTTATTATCTATTATCTTTTAATTGACGGGGGCAAACTGATTGCATTTATCATTGATCTTTCTCCGCTGCCAAGGGAGCAGGACGAAAAACTGATTCAAAAATTTAAGGACATGGCCGGCGCCATTCTTATCGGTAATGGACTTTGCGGTTTAATTCAGGGGGTTGCGGGAGGGGTTGTTTTTTTCTTTTTCAATTTTAACTCCCCATTTTTATGGGGGGTTATCATGTCCCTGCTCGCTTTTCTTCCCATCATAGGAATCGGTGTCGTATTTATTCCCGTGTCTATTTATCTATTCTTAAAGGCACGGATCGCATCAGGGATATTTTTTATTGTTTTTTACATCATACTATCCGGTGGAATTGAGTATCTGTTAAAACCAAAACTGGTGGGTCAACGGGTGAAAATGCATACGCTCCTTGTTTTTTTCTCAATTATCGGTGGATTGAAGATGTTCGGAATCCTGGGTATTATTTACGGCCCTCTGGTTGCCACTGCTTTTTTAACATTAACGGATATTTATTATACCAGTTATCAACAAATGGTTGATCCTTGTGGGATTGAAAATCAGAAGTGACTAAAGTGAACTAAATCCGCCATAGTACGGTGGCGGATAAAGGTTGAGGTGACTAAATTCTGAAAGAACAGACAATTGGGTGTTTAATATGTTGAATACAGGAAAGTTCGCACAGATCAGTATCGAGAGCGAGATGAAAAAGTCGTATCTCGATTATGCCATGAGTGTAATCATCGGGAGGGCGCTTCCGGAAGTGCGCGACGGTCTGAAGCCCGTGCACAGACGTGTACTATATGCAATGCGAGATTTGAAAAACGACTGGAACAAAGCGTATAAAAAATCCGCCCGCATTGTCGGTGATGTTATCGGTAAATATCATCCCCATGGCGATACCGCGGTTTATGATACCATCGTGCGGATGGCCCAGGATTTTTCTTTAAGGTATCCCCTTGTGGACGGACAGGGAAATTTCGGTTCCGTGGACGGCGACCCTCCGGCTGCAATGAGGTATACGGAAATCAGAATGACGCGTATCGCCCATGAGATGATGGAGGATCTGGACAAGGAAACCGTTGAGTTTGTGGCAAATTATGATGATTCTTTGTCAGAGCCCTGTGTGCTTCCCGCCAAAATCCCCAACCTTTTAGTAAACGGTTCCTCGGGTATTGCTGTTGGTATGGCCACCAACATTCCGCCCCATAATCTTTTTGAAGTCATTGAAGCCGCAAAGGCAGTCATAGATAATCCTGATCTAACATCTCGGGATCTTTTGCAGTATATCCCAGGACCTGACTTTCCCACGGCCGGTATTATCTACGGCACCAATGGAATTTATGACGCATATACAACCGGTCGGGGCATCATCCGGATCAGGGCGAGAGCCCTGATCGAGAAAGACAAACGCACAGGAAGAGATACCATCGTTATCACGGAGCTTCCCTATCAGGTGAACAAGGCAAGACTTATCGAAAAAATCGCGGACCTAACAAAGAAAAAGCAGCTCGAAGGGATACGATTTATAAGGGATGAGTCGGACCGGGAAGGTATGCGGATCGCGGTGGGGCTGAAAAAAGACCAGTTTGCGGAAGTGATAATCAATCAGCTTTATAAGCACACGCAGATGGAGAACAGCTTTGGTATCATCTTTCTTGCCATTGTAAATAACCAGCCCCAACAACTTTCTTTGAAAAAGATTCTTGAGCATTTCATTCTTCACCGCAGGGAGATTATTATTCGGCGAACCCGGTATGATCTGAAAAAGGCTGAAGCGCGGGCCCATATCCTGGAAGGCTTAAAAATTGCCCTTGAAAATCTTGATGATGTTGTATTTCTGATTCGCGAATCCAAATCGCCGGTCCAAGCCAAAACACGTCTGGTTCAAACATACGACCTGACGGAAATACAGGCCCAGGCTATACTGGATATGCGTTTGCAGAGGCTGACGGGTTTGGAACAGGAAAAAATTCTGGAAGAATACAAGAATTTGCTCAAAGATATCGCCTGGTACAAAGAGATTTTAGGCAGTGAGCGCATTGTGAGAAATATCATCAAGGACGAGCTTGCACAAATACAGCAAGAGTATGGGGATGATCGCCGGACTGAAATTGTCGAATCAACAAAAGAGATCACCATTGAGGATATGATTGTTGAAGAAGACATGGTTGTCACCATTTCAAAAACTGGTTATATAAAACGGAATCCCATTACCCTCTATCATAAACAGCAGCGTGGCGGCAAAGGAAAGACAGCCATGGGGGTTAAGGATGACGATTTTATTTCCAGTCTGTTTGTGGCGTCTACTCACCATATGTTTTTGTTTTTCACAAACCAGGGAAGGGTTTACTGGTGCAAGGTATACGATATTCCCCAGGCCGGCCGCATGAGCCGGGGGAAAGCCATTGTTAATCTTCTTAATCTGGGAAAGGATGAAAAACTGACCACCGTGCTTGCGGTTCCGGCATTTGAACCCGGGTCTTACATTATTATGGCCACCCGAGGCGGACTGGTTAAAAAGACGGATCTTATGGCGTTTTCCAGACCCAGGTCCGGCGGTATCATCGCTTTGAGACTGGTTCCGGGTGACGAATTAATTTCAGCAAGGATAACAGACGG
Organism: Deltaproteobacteria bacterium; assembly: GCA_019310125.1. Taxonomy (GTDB): domain Bacteria; phylum Desulfobacterota; class Desulfobacteria; order Desulfobacterales; family UBA11574; genus S5133MH16. The sequence continues at coordinate 3,521 of JAFDEW010000117.1, forward strand.
AACTCAGAACATCTTTTTAGGTTCTGCCACGGGCAAATCCATTCGTTTTCACGAGTCCGACATTCGACCCAGCGGCCGCATCGCAAGGGGCGTTCGCGGGTTGAGACTTGCCAAAGGGGACGGAATTGTAGGCATGGAGGTTCTAAGCCATGGCCAGACCCTGTTTGCGGCAACGGAGAACGGGTACGGGAAAAGAACTTCAATCGATGAGTATCCTCTCCAAAGGCGCGGGGGTAAAGGCGTTATTACCATTAAGACAAGTGAGCGGAACGGGCAGGTCGTGGCAATACTTCTGGTTCATGATGAGGACGACCTGATGTTAATGGCCGACACCGGGAAACTGATACGCATGTCTGTGAGACAAATTTCCGTGATCAGCCGTAACACCCAGGGGGTAAAGCTTATCGGGCTGTCACCCGAAGAAAAAGTTGCGGGTATTGCACGGCTCGCGGAAAAGGAAGATCATTTGTAACCGTTCACGGTTCAAAGGTTCAGGGGTTCAAGGTTCCATTCTCGTCCACGGGCTACATTTGGGATGCGTATTTACGAGAAAAGCGTCAGTTTCGTTAGGCCTAATCCAAAATTTGAAGCCAAATTGGCAAATACTTGGAAAAATGAACATTTGTAACGAGGACTTCGGATCTTCATTGCTTTTTTTGTCCTTAACCCTGAACGTTGAACCCTGAATCCGTGAACGGATACGATCATTTATAGTTGAGGTGAATTGCCAGTGAAAAATAAAATAGATGTTAGTGCCGTAAAGATCGGTGTTGTGGGTGCTGGAAGCTGGGGCACGGCTCTTGCCGATCTTTTGGCTTTAAAGGGTTTTAAAGTTGATTTGTGGGTATTTGAAAAGGAAGTAAAAGAACAGATCGAAGAATACAGGGAAAACAAAGTGTTTCTCCCCGGTTTTCAACTTTCTGAAAACCTTTTTCCTTCCAACGATATTTACAAAGTGGTATTAAATAAAGATCTTGTACTGATTGTTGTTCCCTCTCATATTATGAGGGAGACGGCTCAACAAATTCGCGGACATATTTCGCCCGGCACGATTATTGTGTCGGCTTCAAAAGGTATCGAGAACAAGACCCATTTGACCATGTCCGGTGTGCTCAAAGAGACTCTCCCTGAAATTTCCGAAAACTGTTTTGCAGTTCTTTCAGGCCCAAGTTTTGCGCGGGAGGTAGCGAATAAATTCCCCACCGTTGTTGCTGTGGGATCAAAAGACCAGAAAACAGCAGCCTATATTCAGCACCTGTTTGCAACCCCGTATTTCAGAGTTTATACAAACAATGACATGATCGGTCTTGAACTGGGAGGGTCCGTAAAAAATGTTATTGCCATCGCCGCCGGAATCATGGATGGTCTTGGACTGGGTTTAAATACACGGGCGGCCCTGATTACCAGGGGGCTGACAGAAATGCGTCGGCTGGGATTAAAGCTTGGCGCCGACCCGCGTACTTTTGCCGGGATCGCCGGTGTCGGGGACCTGGTGCTGACCTGTACCGGAAGTATCAGCAGAAACCATAGCGTGGGAAAAAAGATCGGGGGGGGCATGAAGCTAAGCGATATCCTGTCCGAAATGCGAATGGTTGCCGAGGGCGTCAAAACAGCCAAGTCGGTTTATAACCTGTCACGCAGGCTTGGGGTAGACATGCCGATTTCCCACGAAGTCTACCATGTTCTTTATAACGATGTTTCTCCCAAAGAGGCCGTACACAGGCTCATGACCCGCGACCTTAAACACGAACTCGATGTTAATTAAACGTCTCGGAAATTCTACAACTTAATGGAAATACAGGTTTATTAATGTTAACCTGTTTATTTCATCAGATGGGAATAATGGCCCCGGTGAAATAGAAAAAAGTTTCACCCAGTACGATCTGCCGGACCTACGGGGCAAGCGGGGTAAAAATATTGGGGATAAAGGCGGAAGTAAAACATTATAATTGTAAAAAACTCCTTCAAAACCATAATTCCATTACTCCATCATTCCATTATTCCAATTGTGAGCGAAGCGAACTAACTTGATCGGCTTATGAAAAAAGATGCGATTTTCCATGGGCAGCCCGAAACGGAACGCGTCGGACCGCATAAGGGGAAAGGGCACCGGGAGAGGTTGAGGAAAAAATTTCTTACTTCAGGTCTGTCCGGCTTTCATGACTATGAAGTTATTGAATTGCTCCTGACCCTTGCCACTCCTCGAAAAGACTGCAAGGATGCTGCCAAGGCTTCACTGAAACGGTTTAAAACCCTGCAGGGGGTGCTTGAAGCTTCATCGGCAGCGCTTTGTGAAGTGCCCGGGATTGGCCCTAAAAATCTGCTGGGGATCAAGCTTATAAAAGCGGTCGCAGATCGTTATCTTGAAAAACGGTTAATCAATAAAGACCCCTTGAACAACTCTAAAGAACTGTTTGATTATCTTTACCACGGCATAAGAGACAAACGTCGTGAGTGCTTCACGGTTCTTTTTCTTGATGCCAAAAACAGGGTTCTTGCTACGGAAATTCTATTTGAAGGAACTTTGACTGCAAGTTCGGTTTATCCCAGAGAAGTAATACTTGCAGCCCTTAATCATCATGCCGCGGCTCTTATTTTTGCCCACAATCATCCTTCCGGGGATCCGGATCCGTCTCCGGAAGATATCTCCATCACACGCCAGTTAATTTTTGCATGCAGAGCAATCGGCATTACCGTTCACGAACATTTGATCATCGGAGATAACCGGCACTTCAGTTTTGCGGATCAAGGTTATATTGCACGGATGAATCGGGAATTTGATACACAAAATAAATAGGCGCAAAGACAATGGCCGATAAAGAGGCAGACAAAAAATTTCCCGCCTGCTTTGGCGAACTCGAAACTGTGTTTCCGAAAGGCAAGAACGGGTTGCGAAATACTCCTGAGGCCTGTTTGTTATGTGGTCACAAAACACAGTGTTTAAGATCAGCCATTGATGGCGTCGGCGGACTCAAGGTCCGAGAAGAATTTATCGACAGGGCATATACCTCCGGTACCATGGGTTTTCTGGAAAGGTGGTCTAAAAAAAAAGATATAAAGCGTAAGATACAAAAGAAAATCAAAGAGGAACGCTAAGGGAGGCGAACTTGTGAAAACGATTAAAGATATAGATATTTCAGGTAAAAGGGTCTTTTTCAGGGTAGATTTTAATGTTCCCATGGATGAGCAACAGAACATCACCGATGATTCCCGGATTCGTGCTGTTTTACCGACATTGGAATATGCACTGGACCATAATTCAAAGCTTATCATCGCTTCACACATGGGCAGGCCCAAGGGGAAACCGGTTCCTGAACTCAGCCTTTCTCCCGTGGCCAAGCGCTTGGGCAGATTACTTAGAAAAGAAGTTATAATGGCACCAGACTGTATCGGTTCCGAGATAAAAGCGCTTGTGAATAAAATGAAATCGGGCGATGTTGTGCTCCTCGAAAATTTAAGATACCATCCCGAGGAAAAGGAAAATGATGATGTATTTGCCAAGGCGCTGGCCGAGCTTGGTGAGGTTTATATAAATGATGCTTTTGCCGTATCTCACCGGGCTCATGCATCGGTTGTCGCCATAACAAAATATGCGCCGGTATCCGGAGCCGGTTTTTTGCTTCAAAAGGAACTCAACTATTTTAAACAGGCAATGGCCGATCCGCAACGTCCCGTGGTTGCAATTATAGGAGGGGCAAAGGTTTCGAGCAAACTCGGGGCGCTGAAAAATATTCTGCATCATGTTGACAAAATAGTTATCGGCGGGGCCATGGCAAATACATTCCTTAAAAGTTCCGGTCATGATTTGGGAAAGTCGAAAATAGAAATTGATCTTATTGAATCCGCTGCGGCTATAATGAGAAAGGCGGCTGAAAGCGGTATTAAGTTCTATCTCCCGGTAGATGCGGTGGTGGCAAGCCACTTTGATGCCAGGGCTGAAACCAAGATAGTCCCCATACAGGAGATCCCGAGTGAATGGATGATTATGGATATCGGTCCTGCCACATCCAGGCTCTATGCTGAAGTTTTATATGATGCCAAAACCATTATATGGAACGGCCCTATGGGTGTTTTTGAAATGGACGCATTCAGCCGAGGGACATTCGCCATGGCCAACAGTGTGGCCAATTCCTATGCTCTCTCAATCGTTGGCGGTGGAGATACAGATGTTGCCGTACACGAAAGCGGCGAAACCGATAGAATAACATATATCTCCACAGGCGGAGGCGCTTTTCTCGCTCTTTTGGAAGGTAAGATCCTGCCGGCCGTGGCTGCACTGGATTTATAGATTATTGACTATTCCAGTTGGGGCGAAGCCCCATAAGCTTTATATTATTCTTTGCGTCG
>JAFDEW010000443.1 GCA_019310125.1 Deltaproteobacteria bacterium
TTTTAACCACAGGAATACTGGTCGTATTTCGAGGATTAAAATTTGAGTCTGACGCAGATATTGGCGGAAAAGACAGTTTTCGTTCAGGCACTAAATAAGCAAAACCTGTGCCAGGGCTTTTTTACAGGCTATTCTGTTTTAAATGCTATTTATTTTAATAAGTTAGTCAGATCTCTCCGATTTTCTCCCCTACATCTTAACTAGGTAAATATTTCCAAAACAACTTAGAAATGGTTTCAAAACTTCCCCTCAGGCCCAATTCCTGTGTTGGACCGAGGGATTCAATACTCGAAATATTACATATATTCCTGGGCTTTAATCCCTCGGTCCGCCTTGACTTTGAAGCTGATTGAAGGTTTTGAAACCACTTCTAGGCATGTGGCAAAATTGACGTTGTTGAAATGATGTGACCGCCAGCTATAACTCGCAAAAAGTTAATGCGGATTTTATACAACATTTGGTGTTGATAGATCAAACCGAATAGTTTATGCATCTTTTTGAATTCACCATGGTCAAAGGAGCTGATGTCGATAACATGGACTTTACAAGAACACTATCTTTAAGAAACACTGGATTTACTGAATTTTTGATCCGTAAAAATGCTCTCGACCCGGGCGGTTTTAACGGATGGGTCTTTTGTCCCGGGATGCTGTTTAATTCAACAGACAAATGGTGGGGAGATCAGGGGAAGCGTGATAAGCCCCATGAAGGCTTGGATTTATGCCTGTACAAAGATCGGGAGGACAAGATTCTTCTTCTGGGTGAAAAGGCAAAGGTCCCCGTAATATATGACGGCATAGTTGTTGGGATTGTCGATGATTTTCTTGGAAAATCAGTGATCATAGAGCATTTATTTTCCGACTATGATAACAATAGGTTATGTAGCATTTACGGTCATACAATCCCGGAAGACACTCTTTGCGTCGGCAAAATCGTCAAGCAGGGGGATGTCATTGCAACCTTGGCGGACTCGAACACGTCCAAAACAGGCATCTTTCCCCATTTGCACATCTCACTCGGGTGGACATCCAAAGAAATCTCATATGACAGCCTGGATTGGGAAAACATCGGCGATCCAAATACGGTGACGTTGTTAGATCCCCTGCAGGTTATTGATTAGCATTAACTGGGTGTGAATCAGGCTGTTGGCAATATGAAAATTCATGTTCGTCTGCGCTGCGTATTTAGCTTTGGGGAAAAGGTGTCAGGTGTCAGGTGTCAGAGTCGAGAAACTTGAAGAGCTGAAACCTGAACACTGACACCTTACGATTGAACTCAAGAACCAACAATCTCGATTTACACCCGCATTACCTCATATTGCGGCGCAAAAAATGTGAAACGTAAATCAACAGATCCAAAGGCGGAGGCATTGTGGAAAAATTAAAAGGTTATCAAAAGAAATATCTGAAGGGTCTTGTCCACGGCATGAAACCGGTGGTTTTTGTGGGCCAGAAGGGACTTTCCCCTACGGTAACCCGGGCGGTTCATGAGTCGTTGGAAAAACATGAGCTTATCAAGGTAAAATTTGGTGATTTCAAGGAAAAAAGCCAGAAAAAAGAGATGGCCGCCGTCATTGAAAAAGAAACCGCATCCGAGTTGGTGGGGATGATTGGTCATATTGCAATTTTTTATCGTCAGCAGAAAGATCCCGAAAAAAGAAAGATCCAAGTTCCAAAGCGGAAACCGGGTTAAATTATAAATTTCTATTTTATCTGATATATGATAAGAGCCTGTTTTGCCCGTAATTGCTCCCGGTGCCCTTGGTCATATGATCGCAAGAGCTATGGAGCGAAAAAATATTTAATGACAAAGATCGGAATGCAACATTACCATGCCTACGGAAACCGTTGATACCATAATTATCGGAGGCGGCCTCAGCGGTATATATGCCGCCTACCTGCTGTCCCAAAGCAATAAATCTTTTGTCCTTCTTGAAGCCCGTGAGCGTATGGGCGGCAGGATTTTAAGCCGTGAACATCACGGGCTTTTTTGCGATCTCGGCCCCTCCTGGTACTGGCCCGAGGTTAACCCGAAAATGGCGCACCTCATTCAAGCTTTGGGACTCAAGGGGTATCGCCAGTTTGAAGAGGGGATGGGCCGTTATCAAATCCCCGATGGCGCCGTGCATACGGTCAGGGGGTACCCCATGCAACCCTCCTGCTGGCGGCTTTCCGGCGGCATGACGGCACTGATCACAAAACTCTGTGAGCATATTCCTGAAGACGCCATCAGGCTCAATCACCCGGTCTGTACCATGGAAAAAAAGTCCGGCGGCGTTCTGGTCAGCATCGGCGAACTGGAGAGAGAGCCCTGGACCCGGTTCAGTACCGGCAAGGTAATCCTGGCCCTGCCGCCGCGCCTTGCCGCCGCTACCATTCTCTTTACCAGGCGATGCTGAGAATGGGGACGTGGATGGCGGGTCATGCGAAATTCTGCGCCCTTTACCAAGAACCTTTCTGGCGGCAAACAGGCCTGTCGGGCTATGGTTTCAGCGAGCGCGGTCCCATGGGCGAGATCCATGATGGTTCCAACAACGGCCAGGGCCCCTACGGACTGACCGGCTTCCTCGGCATTCCCGCGGTGCAACGCAACCATCAACAACGTATCACCGAGGCGATTCTATCGCAACTTGCAATCATCTACGGCAAAGCCGCGGCGCAGCCAACGGCCGTCTTCTACCCCAGTTCGACCAGCCGCCTATGTACCAACACCCTCTCTATCACCCTCCGGCAGGGAAAACCTCCATTTGGGACGGTACCATCCATTTTGCCGGCACGGAAACCGCCGACCAACACGGCGGTTATCTCGAAGGCGCCCTGACCGCCGCCGAACGGGCGGTAATGAACCACTAAGGGGGATATAGTGAAAAGGATAGGAAGAAAGTTCGGATCACCATTCGACTTGACCGTGACATTGTCGATTGGTTTCGTTCCAAGGTAGAAGAACAAGGCGGTGGCTGCCGTCATATAGTTTTGAAAAAACCCTTGAATTCACTTTCCACTTTGATTTGTCATCTAGCACCTCTGAGTGCACTGTTCCATCCTGGCATGGGATTCTATATCTCCTCTAAGTTATCCAAAAGTTTATTTTTACTTAAAATACAATCGGTTGCGCGTGATTAAACGTTGCTTGACAGAACAATGGTTTTCCTTCAAAATTGTAAAAACTTATAATTGATGGAAAACCCCCATTAACTTACTGCCAAAAAATGCGCTTCATCGGTTTTTAAGTTTGACGGATATGATTGTAAATTTAGATCATATTAGCGAAACTCTAAAATACTATGAAAACGAATATCATTGATTTGCCCGAGCTGCGGGAACAAACCCATGTGTTTAAAGACCGAACCCATGCCGGTCAAATTTTGGCCAAGATGCTTGCGGCCCATGACACGCAGGACGGGATCATTTTGGCCATACCGGCCGGCGGTGTACCGGTGGGCGTGGTCATGGCTGAAAAAACAGGACTTGATTTTGACGTGGCCGTGGTCAGCAAGATCACCTTGCCCTGGAATACCGAAGCCGGC
>JAFDEW010000444.1 GCA_019310125.1 Deltaproteobacteria bacterium
CTTTCCGGATACGGGCAGATTTTTTACCGCAACTCCATGTCTTCCGGTGTTATTCCCCAGATTTCAGCGATAATGGGACCCACGGCAGGGGGGGCGGTGTATTCGCCGGCCATGACAGACTGGATTTTTATGGTAAAAAATACCAGCTACATGTTTATTACCGGTCCGGATGTTATTAAATCGGTTACCGGTGAGAAGATCACTTTTGAGGAGCTTGGCGGCGCCATGACCCACAACGAAAAGAGCGGGGTGGCGCATTTTGCCTGTGAAACCGATGAAGACGCCATCAACCGGATCAAAAAACTATTATCTTATCTGCCGTCAAACAACATGGAAGATCCTCCTGTGGTGAATACCGGTGATGATCCCCGGCGCACCGACCCGGCTCTTGACGCCGTAATTCCGGACAATCCCAACCAAGCTTATGACATGAAGGACGTTATTTGTTCAATTGTGGATAACGGGGATATTTTTGAGCCCCATGAAGTCTGTTTTGCCAGATTGAACGGAAGAAGTATCGGCATTATTGCCAATCAGCCCCAGGTGTTGGCCGGATGTCTGGACATTGACGCTTCGGACAAGGCCACCCGGTTTATCCGTTTTTGTGATGCCTTTAACATTCCCATGCTGACCATAGCAGATGTGCCCGGCTATCTTCCCGGCAGCCATCAGGAGTGGGGCGGCATTATCCGCATGTGTTCAAAAGACCTGGGCGCTGACATGGCGTTTGCCTGGCCGTGTTCGGAAATTGCGGTTATGGGGGCTGCGGGGGCATGCAATGTGATTCATCGACGGGAGATCAACGCGGCGGATGATCCTGAGTCCAAGCGCAAGGAAAAAGTAAAAGAATATGAGGAACTGTTTTCAAATCCGTACTGTGCGGCCGGCCGGGGTTTTGTAGATGCAGTCATTGTTCCGAGTGAGACCCGGCCGCGTCTTATTGACGCTTTGGAAATCATGTGCAGTAAGCGGGAGGTGAGTCCTCCGAAGAAACACGGTAATATACCGATGTGATTTATTATTGACGGTTTCGTAAAAAGTCCAACTTCTGCGTTGTGCTGCATTTCGTAATCATTCAACGTACGAAAAGTACGCCTCATGATTACAAAATTTGCACGCCTTGAATTTGAACTTTTAAATCGGACTTTTTACGAATTCATCATTATTGAAGATTGACTATTCAATTTTCAATAGTAAATCGTAAATTTAGAGTGGTGAACCAATGGAAAACAAAAACAAGATATCCGCCGCAATATCTGCGGTGATGAACTATATCCGGACAGAAGAAGAGGCGATCTGTATACAGTCTCTGGCTGTGCCTGAAGTTGAGTCGGTTCAAGCGGCCCGTGCTGCGGCTATGGGGCCGGTGAAACTGTGGGGAATGAGCGGCAGGCAGGCCCAGATGCAGATGAGAAATATGATGCAGATGAGGACCTTTAAATAAAATCACTTCACGATTTTATATAACGCGGCTTGGCCGCTTTTCAATGGGAAAAAATATTTCTAAGAGGAGAACATTAAAATGAGTGATCATAATCAGGTGAAAATGACGGCCATGGATTACAGCAAGAACCGGCCGGCGGCGGAAAACCCTGTTAAGATAGTAGACCTGAGTCTGCGCGATGGTCATCAGTCCCTGTTTGCCACCCGTGGACGGACCGAAGACATGATTCCGGTAGCCGAGAAGATGGACCAGGTGGGGTTCTGGGCCATGGAAACATGGGGGGGCGCCACCTTTGATACCATGCACCGTTTTTTGAACGAGGATCCGTGGGAAAGGATCCGGACATTAAAACGGTATATAACCGAAACACCGTTTTCCATGCTTTTGAGAGCTCAGAACCTTGTGGGCTACAGAAATTATTCCGATGATGTTGCCCGGGCCTTTGTGGATCGAGCGGCGGCAAATGGCATGGACATTTTCCGGACATTTGATGCCTTGAACGACTACCGTAACTTTGAAACGGTTGCTTCCGTTATCAAAGAATGCGGGAAACATTTCCAGGGCTGTATCTGTTATAGTATGACCGAACCTCGGATGGGCGGAGAGGTGTATAATATTGACTATTATGTTAAGAAGGCCAAGGATCTTGAGAATATGGGTGCCGACAGTATCTGTCTCAAGGATATGGCGGGCCTGATTGCACCCTATGATGCATATGAAATTATAAAGGCTTTAAAAGCGGCAGTGAAACCCCCCATCCACCTGCACAGCCATTTCACTTCCGGGATGTCTCCCATGAGCCATTTGAAGGCGATCGAGGCCGGTGTTGATATCATAGACACCTGCATGTCGCCGTATGCCTACCGGACGTCCCATGCGGCCGTAGAACCAATTGTAATGACCCTTTTAGGGACCAACCGCGATACAGGATTCGATATCCGGCAACTGGCGGAGATCAACGAAATACTGGAAAAGAAAGTCTTGCCCAAATATAAACACTTGCTGGATGATTCCAAGGTGTCGATTATCGATATCAGTGTTTTATTGCACCAGACTCCGGGAGGCATGCTTTCCAATCTGGTGAACCAGTTAAGGGAAATGGATGCGTTGCATAAGATCGATGAGGTTTACAAAGAACTTCCCAGGGTCAGAAAAGAATTGGGACAAATTCCGCTGGTCACGCCCACTAGTCAGATTGTTGGAATACAGACGGTCAACAATGTTCTTTTTGACGATAAAGATGAGCGCTATAAGATGATTACCGACCAAGTCAAGGATTTGTGCTACGGTTTATATGGTAAAACCGCTATCCCCATAGATCCTGAGCTACAAAAGAAAGCGCTTAAAAACTATTCCAGGGGAGAAGAGCCCATTACCTGCCGTCCGGCCGAGGTTCTAGAGCCCGAACTTGATCAGGCCAAGAAAGATACCGAAGGGCTTGCACAGGATCTGGACGATGTTCTTGTCTATGCGCTTTATCCCATTACCGGGAAGCGGTTTTTAAAATGGAAATACGGCAAGGAAAATCCGCCTCCGGAAGTCAAGCCCAGGACCTTAGAAGAGATTGAAGCAGAAGACGAGCTGATTAAACTGGCCAAGCTCGGTCTGTTGGTTAGAAAAGCAGAAAAGAAAGCTCCGCCCAAGACCGATGCACTTCGCATATTTAACGTATTTGTGGATAGTGAATATTTTGAGGTTGGGGTTGAAGAGCCCGGAGGATCTCCGGTTATCAGCTATGTCCAGCAACTACCGGTTCAAGCGCCGGTTGCAGCTCCGGCACCGGTTGCAGCTCCGGCACCGGTCACACCGGCTCCAGCCAAACCCAAACCGGCGAAACCTGCTCCTCCCGAGCCGGAACCCTCCAAACCGGCCGCGCCTGCAAAACCGGAACCGTCTCCTGTGGCTGCCTGTGTTGAAGGCACTTCACTCAAAGCACCCATGCCCGGCATGATTGTCAGATATTCAAAACAGGTGGGAGATGCGGTATG
>JAFDEW010000445.1 GCA_019310125.1 Deltaproteobacteria bacterium
CTATGAAGTACTAACCGGGGAACCCAAAGACGATAACTCCGAATATGCAAAAGAAGATTGGTTCAAAAACGCCAAAAAAGTAAATGTTGACCATTTGATTCAATTTAAAGCTTTTGATGCCAAAGACATGCCATTCGAGCCTAATACGTTCGATGCGATTTTTTTCATGGGTTCCTTACACCATATCGATGAAGAATATCGGGTCAATGTGTTCAAAGAATGTATTTGTATATCTAAATCCGATGCAATTATTTGTTTTTTAGAACCCAATCAAAAGGGAATTCAAAAGATTAAGGAAAGACATCATTCACATTCTGATGCAGCGGATCCGTATGAATATGTCCAAGGACTTAATTTGGCATCACAGAAAACCGAGGGGGCTTTTTTTGATGCGTTTATCTTTCGAAAACAGTGAAACCTTATCATGGTAAGCGGAAAACCGAACCGCTGAGCCCGGTTATTTCATAAAACAAAATGAATTTATTATTGTTTTTGAGCATCTTTTTTATTTTTTCGGGATTGGTAGCCTTTTATATCACCCGGCGTCTTTTGGGAATGACATCTCTTAGTCGACTCCGGAAACTTGCCGTGGCCGCAGGCATCGTGGTCATTTTTTGGATATCCCCGGTTACCATGATACTCCGCAGAAATGGGATGGACAACCACGGAATCAATGCCCTGGTATGGACCGGTTATCTATGCCTTGGTTTCTTGAGTTTTATCGTTACGTTCCTTGTCATACGCGATGTTCTCTGTTTGCCGGCCGCTTTTTTGAATACGCTTAAGCGAATGTTACCCGCGCAACCCCATGGAAAGCCCGATCCAGCCATTCCTGAAAATCCATCTCGCAGGGGCTTCCTTGTGAACTCCATGAATTATGGTATTATGGCAACGGCCTCTTTGACTACCGGATATGGTGTTATAGAAGCAAAACAGGTGCCTGAAGTAAAGGAAGTGCAAATTGCGATCCCCGCACTGCCGGAAGAGTTTGATGGTTTTAGAATCGTTCAGGTAACAGACCTGCATGTCAGTCCGACGATTCGGCGGCCCTACGTAGAAAAAGTTGTTGAGATCGTCAACAGCCTGAATGCGGATATCTTCGCACTGACAGGCGATTTGGTAGATGGAAGCATAAGCCAGCTATCCCACGATGTAGCGCCTCTTAAAAATATTCAATCTGCTCAAGGCAACTTTTTTGTCACCGGCAATCATGAATATTATTTCGGCGTAACTGATTGGGTAACCCACATACAGCGCCTTGGGTTTTCCATTTTATTGAATGAATTTTGTATGATTCACCGGGGTCAGGGAAGCTTGGTTCTGGCAGGCGTAACCGATTATCGCGGGGGTAATTTTTTGCACACACACCGATCTGACCCGATTAAAGCGGTTGCAGGCGCTCCGGCGGCGGACGTAAAAATACTGCTGGCCCACCAGCCAAAAAGTATATTTGATGCCGCAAGTGCCGGTTTTGATTTGCAGATATCCGGGCATACCCATGGCGGCCAATTTTATCCCTGGAATTTGATATCTATGTGAGTCGAGGCACCGGTTACTGGGGACCACCGGTACGTGTGGGCGCTCCTTCAGAGATCACCCTGATCAAATTGAGACCTTTGAAATCGAATCCAAGAACAGGTAACACCTGATATCCGGAATATGATGGTTCTATTACTACTTATCAAAGAGCCACTTCCTGCTTTGGGGATGATACCGGAAAAATCCGGCAATCAAAGACAATAAATTAGCTCCAACGAACTAAATATTTATCTCATAAAAACTTTATCAAAATTTATTTTTCCATTGAAAACCTGGTCCTCCGGGCCAAGCCTGTCCCGTCTTGCGGGGGTTAGAGATAGATGAAAAATAGAGTTAGCAGTATGCACAAATAGTTGTGCATGGATGCACTTTTTGATGTGCATTATTATATATTATCACGTCCCTCAGCCATCCCTTTTCAAGTCAATTCTTATATCTTAAATTATTTATACATTGCCTCATGTTTGTCTGAAAGAACTATTAAATCAAAGTACTATGAATACTTCCGAGTGAAGTAACTTTTTTTAAATATCGCCTGTATTACAAAATGAAAAAGTCCTGGCACAAGTCTTGCTGAGAAAAATGGCGAACGAAGAAATAATTTGCACTCACACGAAATCAGGTTTCGAGGGAAGTAAAGTACTCTTCCACCGCAGGCCGACTCAATAGTTGGTTAAAGCTAACCAAGATTTTTCATTCCGCTTTAAGATACGCCACAGTATATTTTTTCAGGTTTGAGAAATTATAGTTGGGTTAAAAATAATTTGAAAATGTGCGAACTGCTCATGAAAAAAGTCATGATCTTTATTGTGGGTTTGTGTTTTGTCATTATTTGGGCAATCAAGATCCAGGTAGATAAAAATACCGCCGCTTTAGATTTTTCTCTCAGCGAATATAGCATCCCGAGACAGGTTCAATATCATTTTACCCTTCAGAACAAATCCAACCGTTTGCTCAAACATGCCGAATTCCGGACCTATGCACCGGTTAAGCGGACCGCTACGCAACACTGCTCCCGAATCCAAAGCTCTCATCCCTATAAGTTGATAACAGATGTCCTGGGCAATCAGATTCTCAATTTTACATTTAATGAATTTTTGCCCTATGGAACCCGGATTATTACCGTCAAGGCAGAGCTTTTAGTTTCAAACAGGGCAAATCCAATGGCGGTATCTGATGTGCAAACATTTCTCAAACCCGAGAAGTATATCGAATCGGATAATCCCGAGCTTTGCAGTTTAGCGAAGAAACTGAAGGACACCACGCTTTTAAAAACCGCGGAGAAAACTTTCCGATGGGTTGTCGATAACGTTCAATATGCCGGGTATTTGAGAAATAATCGTGGTGCCCTTTATGCGCTTCGACACCGGCAGGGTGACTGTACAGAGTTCATGTATCTTTTTGCGGCCCTATGCCGGGCGAACAATATTCCGGCTCGCTGCATGGGCGGATATATTTGTAAAGAAAATATTATTTTAAAACCTGCAAATTATCATAACTGGGCGGAGTTTTACATAGATGGCGAATGGAGTATTAGCGATCCTCAAAAAAAAGTTTTTATGAAAGACGCATCAAACTACATTGCCATGCGGTTAATTAGAGAATCCACAAATAACCCCGCGCTGCAATTTAACAGGTATTGGTTCAAGGGTGAAGGGTTGAACGTAAAAATGAATTCATAGACACGATTATACTAAAGTATGCACAGATAATTGTGGATGCCTATCTTTGATGAGGGAAAAAATGGGAAAGAAAACTATCTTAATAGAGCATACGTCACTATTTTTACGACGATTATGTGCATTGATTATTATTGGTGCATTACTTGTTTTTCCGGACTTTTCTTACACTGCCGACGAAACCGTTTGTGCACAGGTAAAGATTGAGATCAGACAGGAATTGACTCTGGAGCGACAGGGTTTTGATGCGCATATGCGTATCAATAACGGTCTTTCTCATATTACGCTCCAGGATGTGGATGTGGATGTCTCCTTTACTGACGAGGAGGGAAACAGCGTTCTCGCAAGTTCTGATCCCGCCAATACCGATGCTCTTTTTTATATTCGTGTGGATTCAATGGACAATATTGAGAATATAGATGGATCCGGAACCGTAGAACCTTCTTCTGCAGCGGACATTCATTGGTTGATCATTCCTGCGCCGGGATCGTCTAATGGTCTCAAAAGTGGTACCCTTTATTATGT
>JAFDEW010000118.1 GCA_019310125.1 Deltaproteobacteria bacterium
CTGTTATCAACTGACCTGGCCCCGCTTATCGTGGGTGCGCCCCAGTTCTCCAAAGCCAAACCGCCTAATTTTTTGCGACCCCATGAGTTGGAAAGGCTGTTTGCCGGCCTGAAACTCTCTTCGGCAGGCGACCTCAGAGCCTATGCCATGGTTCATCTGGCATACACCCTGGGACTGCGCCCCTGTGAGATCAGTTCAATTTGCCTGGATGATATCTTTTTTAAAGATGCTCAGCTTTGCATAAGAATCCGAAAAAATGACAAGCCCGTCAGACTCCCTGTTCCCGAAGAGACCATCAAAGCCATGGCTGCCTATCTTATCGGCGGCAGACCCAAAACCAAGCACCGGGAACTGTTTTTAACCCTTCATCCTCCCTATCGTAAATTGGCGCAAAATACGGCCACCCAACATATAAAAAAATGCATGCATGCCGTGGGTATGACATACAGTGCCTATTGCCTTCGACATACGTACGCTCAAAATCTTCTGGAAGCAGGGGTGTCCATCTATGAAGTCAAAGAGATGATGGGCCATGACAGTATCGAGTCCACCCGAAAATATCTTCACGTTCACACAAAATTGATGCGAGAGGTCCTCTTTGATGAAACCCTTTGAAAGTTTTTTAGGGCAAAAGATTGAAAAATACGTGGTCTATCGACAATCACTGGGGTTTTCTTTGCATCCCATGACATCGCATCTAAGAACGTTTGACCGGTATCTTGCGATGAGAAACACAGACCCGACAGTATTACGACCGTGGTTTTTTCTTGAACTCAGAGCAGATCTTAAACTTGAATCACGATCCATCAACCGCATACTTTCTACAAGCCGAATGTTCTTCCAGTATCTGGTGCGACAAGGCTTTTATACAGCCAATCCGGTAAAGGATATCCCATTATTGCCGGAAAATGAGATCATTCCTTTTATCTTCTCCGAAAAACAAGTCGATCTTCTGTTGAAAGCTGTTTTAAACAACACCCGGAAAACTCAAAGATATTTTTTAAAGGATCTCACAGGTCACATGGCTATTTTACTGCTGGCCCGTTGCGGCATGAGAATATCCGAGCCCTTGAAAATGAAAGTCCATTACTACCGGCCAAAGGAAAAAACCCTTTATATTGAAAAAACCAAGTTTAAAAAAGATCGTCTGATCCCGGTCCCCATGTCCGTGGCTGTAGAACTTGAAAATTATCTCTCTGCACGCAAAGTTCTTATCGGCAATCATCAAAACCCATTCCTTCTGGCCGGCGCCAAACAAAAGGGATTAAGTGACAATAGAGTCCGTTGTGTCTTTCGTCAGGCCGTCAAAGATGTTGGCCTGGATCAATCCAGACAGGTTATCGGTAACACCAACTTCAGTGCACCCACAGTTCACAGCCTTCGCCACTCATTTGCCGTCAATACGTTAAAAAGGGTACAAGCACGGGGAAGATCCCCCCAGAATGCGCTGCCGGTGCTGGCCGTATATATGGGGCACAGTGAATATAAACATACGGTTAAATACCTGAAAATGATCGATGCAAAAAAGCGAAAACAGTTTTTGGAATTTTCTCTCGAACAAAAAGAAAAACCATGAACCTTATCACACTCATCCATCAATTCTTTGATCAGTACCTCCCCCGAATAAAGGGGAGCAGCCGAGAGACCATCAGGGCTTATCGGGACACCTATCGTCTGCTTCTTCCTTTTGCGGCAAAGTATCATGGGGTTAAGATCAGATCGCTTAAGATCGGTCATCTCTCCAATGATCTGATCATAGACTTCCTCGATTACCTTGAAAAAGAACGTCACAACAAGACTTCAACCCGAAACCAGCGGCTGGCAGGCATTAAATCAATGGCCAAAATGATCCGCTTTATGCACCCTGAAAGACGCGCACTTGCCGAAAGAATCCTCAGCATACCTCAAAAGCGCTCCCAGAAACAGTTGATCGGCTTCCTGTATCCCAATGAAGTTCTTAATGTCTTTGAAGCCGTTGATCTTAAAACATACTATGGGTTCCGCAACTATACGATCCTGAACCTGCTCTATGACTCAGGAGCCAGGGCCAGTGAGATAGCGTCACTTGTCCTCGACTTCTTTGATCCGGAAAATGACACACTTGCTATCCTGGGAAAGGGCAATCACTACCGGCAAATCGAGCTTTTGCCAAAAACGGTCCAACTTGTAAAAGCTTATGTCAAAAAATATCGTAAAAAACCAAGCCCGTTATATCAGCGATATCTGTTTGTCAATCAGCGGGGGACCTCATTTACACGGCACGGCATCAATCGTATTTGTAAAAAATATCTTCGCTTGGCGTTGAGTCCCAAACGTCTCAGGGATATGAACCCGGCTCACAGCTTCCGGCACTCCTGTGCGGTTCGTATGCTCCTGGCCGGTAAACCGCTCAGTGAAATCAAAAACCGCCTGGGCCATGAAAATATCCAATCCACCATGACGTATTTACACATGGAGCTGACACACAAACGAGATGTGCAGAAGAAATTTATTGAATACAGTGCTAAAATTATAAAACAAGATCCAAAGATAGAAGACTTAATCGATTGGGAAAACAAGCAGGATACACTGGCTTGGCTGGACACGCTTTAAATCGGGATACAGCCAGGTTCAAGAACATCTAAGGGTCTCTTTAGACAATGTTTATTATGTTGACAGTTTTATTACCAATCTGTAATATCTTTTTTAACTTATTGTTTTTAATAATAATCCATGCTTGTCAGGACCAAGTCAAATAATCCACTTTATTCAGTGGGTTATGGCTACTCACAACATAACGCAAGAAATCACAAGTTTTGACAAGTTCACTCTTAATCTATCGAAAAATTCGGGAACCTCGTGTCAAGGACCTTGTAGAAAAGTTGGCACTGGAAGAATCATAGAAGAACATCTATATGAAAACAACTGTTGGAAACTATTAGTATTTTGTAGTTATGGAGAGCTTATTTTTCTCAAGTTTACGAGGATAAAAAAGATGGAAGAGATAATGACTGATACCAGATTGATCTATCAACAGATAATAGAAAATTCTCAAGACGCTATTCTTTTTGCGGATCGGGACGGAATTGTCAATTTATGGAATTCAGGGGCTGAGGCAATTTTTGGCTACAAAGCGGAGGAAATTCAGGGGAAAAATTTAGACCTCATTATCCCCGAAAAATTACGTCAGCGACATTGGGAAGGTTACCGAAGGGTTATGAAAACCGGTGAAACCAGGTACGGTAAGGAACTTCTTAAAGTACCTGCCATGCGAAACCATGGAAGGACAATATCAGTAGAGTTTACCGTAATGCTTGTCCGGAACCGTCAGAATGAAATCATTGGTACGGCGGCAATAATAAGAGACGTAACAGAACGCTGGAAGCAGGAAAAAGAATTAAAGAAAAAACTAAAATTTTTTGAAAACCAGTTGATGTCAAAATAAATGTAAATGGGGCCAAGGCTTGAATTGTGAAATAATATTAGGACTGGGGCCAAACCTTGATTCTTGATTAAAATGAAGCTGATAGAGGAGAATAGAACGCTTCAGCTTTTTTCAAAGGCTTTTGGCTAAAATGGGGTGAAGAATGAGCGGCGGCATTTTTTTGATCAAGGATGATGACACTCTCGTCGAAATGATCCACAAGGAAAGTATATTAACATGAAAAAAGAATTTGGATCAAATTATGCGTCGATTACGGATGTTGATTTTACAGCCAAATACCTTGCAAGTTGCTACTGCGGTGCGGTACAGTACGAAGTGTGCTCGGATCCTGTAGATGCAAAAATATGTCATTGTATGGCATGTCAAAAACTCCATGGAGCCCCTATGCAATGGGCAGCTATATTTCACAAACATGACGTAAGAATTACCCAAGGCATTGATCACCTGAACTTTTACAACAGCGAACTCAATAAACACGAGAGAATTCTTCCCTGCAAAGTCAGCTGTGCTTTGTGTGGCACCCTCATTGCCGATGAAGGGCGCAATATGTGGCTTGCGTTTCCATCACTCTTTAATTTTGGGGGTGTATCAAAAGTACCAAAGAAATTCAAACCAACGTGCCATATCTTTTATGGTCTGCGGGTTATGGATATAAACGATGATCTGCCCAAGTGGTCCGGTCACAAAGATCATTCAGAACTTATAGGGGATTGAAAAAGGGAACGACTTCATCCAAGCTCTACCCCCAATCAAAAACCGTCCTGGATGTAAAAACAAGGTCTGAAAGCCATCAGCGATCAGTTGATTGGGTATCTTGACATATTAATTTTCAGTAAATTTTTACGAAAAGGAGGCTGCTATGGGAAAAGTGGTTCACAGGTCACACATTACTATTACCAGAGAGCATGGGCCGACCCGGAGGGCCGAAATCGAAGGTTTTGGTGAACCGGTCTTTTACGGTGTCCACGGTGGAATAAAGGATTTCTATAAGATTGACCCTGAAAAGGAGCACGCTGCAACCTTAGATCACATCGTTGGTGCCGTTGGCGGCTGAATGATGGGTACACTGGCCGCGGTGTTGGCCGGCAAAAAGATCCGAACCTTTAAAGACCAATATAAGGCAATCGTAACCGGCGATATAAAAGATGTCGACGGTGTTCTGAAAATAACGCATATCAACGTTCAGTATTCCCTTAAACTGCCCAAGGAAAAAAGAGAGGATGCTTGGGAAGCACTGGAAAATTACATCCAGTTGTGCCCCGCAGCCCAGAGCGTGATCGGCTGCATCGAGATCACCCATGAACTTTTGATGGAGGACTTGTCGGAATAATGGTATTATCGCCGCCTCGGTTCCCCCCTGGTCCAGCCTTTAGCGAGCCAAGGGAAATAATATGATCGATTTTATTCAACACTATAGCTCGATTACACAAGCGCTTATCGCTACGCTTTTTACATGGGGAGTGACCGCTGCTATGAAAGACAAAGAACCAGGTTGTGCGTTGTCTGTAAATCTTCAATTTAAGGTGTCGCTATGAACGTACTATTTATTATCTCCACAGATGATGCTGAGACAGCATACAATGCCATGAGATTAGCTAATGTGGCAGTCAAAAAAGGTGATGACGTAAGTGTATTCATGCTGGGGAAAGGGGTTCTTTTCGAAAAAAGCGGTAATTCGCCGTTTAATGTAATGGAACAGGTTAACCAATTTGATGGAGATTTTTACGTCTGAGGGGTGTGTATGAAATCCCACGGTCTGGAGGGATCAAGTTCATGCCCTATTGCCTGGATGGATGATCTTTATGAATTAAGCATGGAGGCAGACAAGGTACTGACTTTCTAAAGCTCTCGAATGTGCAAAAAAGCTTCCCGCTGAATCGCCTGATTCGAAAAAGGACCATGGATGTCCTTCCAACTGGAACGACCGTGGGAGCAAATGCTGCCCACCGGACGTTCCTTGCTGGAATTATGAAGCAATGGAGCGCGCGCTGTAAAAGCAGGAAGATGCCGGTGCCACCGGTAAAGACGCTGACGTAGGCTTTGCAACCCTTTGTAAAACATAAACAAGTCGTGCTAAAGAACCTTTAATATGATTGCACTTAATTCCGTCATCAAAAAATTCGGTACAGTTACGGCGGTCGACAACATAACGTATCGCATCGAGAAGGGCGAATATTTCGCTTTGCTCGGTCCGAACGGCGCCGGCAAAACAACGGTCGTTCGTATGCTCCTCGGCTTTATCAAACCGACTTCGGGCAGCATCGCCATCGACGGAATACCCGTTTCCAACCCCGAAGCACGCAAACGGGTCGGATATCTGGCCGAACATCACATGATCCCCTCTTATCTTTCCGGGCTTGAATATCTGCGGCGGCACGCTTCTTTGATGGGATTGGCCGGAAAAGATGCGTTGATGGAAGTGGACCGGCTTTTGGAGGTGGTTTCCATGAAAGGCAGGGAAAAGGAAAAATCTGCCGCTTATTCCAAGGGAATGAAACAGCGAATCGGCCTCGCATCAGCGCTACTCGGACAGCCCAAATTGTTGATACTCGATGAACCGGTGACAGGTCTCGATCCCATCGGTATCCGGGATGTGAGAAATATTCTTGAAGGCCTGCGTGACGACGGTGTTACCGTGTTCCTGAATTCACATTTTCTTTCGGAAGTGGAAAAGACATGCCGGACGCTGGCAATAATGAACAACGGAAAAATCCTCGTCAAGGATTCGATTCGTTCAATAATAGAGGACCACGAGACGCTCGAGGATGTTTTTATAAAATACACGCAAAAAGGAAAATGAATCATTTTTTAAAAATTACCGGCTACACCATTCGCGACCAGATGCGGCACAAAAGCTTTTATGTTCTGCTGGGGCTTTGCCTTCTGTTCGTTCTGATGATCCGTGGATGTTACAGCGGCCAATATGTGGTCAACGGGAAACCGTTGGACAACATTACGGTTGCGTGGCATGTTTCAAAAATTGTTTTCCAGGTCATAGCGTCCGGTATGTTCCTGATCGTCATTCTGCTATCGATGAAAATTTTCAGTAGAGACCATGAAGACGGAAGCCTGGTATTGTTTCTTTCCAGGCCGGTTTTCAGGCAACAATACATCTTCGGCAGGATCGCCGGCACATGGTTTTTGTGCCTGGTTTTCATGTTTATTCTTCACGCTACGATTTTTCTGACGGTTTGGGTAAAAACCGGCACCATCATTCCCGGGTATTTAACCGCATCGCTGGTATGTTCGATCAATCTTCTCTTTATTGCGGTTTTGGTGTGCTTTTTGTCTCTTTATCTGCCGGATTTCATGAGCGCGGTTTTTACTGTGGGGATTTTATTCGTCGGCTATATTTCCGACGGTGGTTATCAAATTTTAAACAGCGAAATTTTAAAGACAGCGGTTCCTTCGGCTGAGGCCTCGCCCCCTGCCTTGTGGAGAATTATATACCCGAAAGTTTACATGGTGCAGGCCTACGCCGATTCGATCATCGGTCAAAGCAGTTTCAACAATATGGGACCCATTCACCCGATTCTGAATGTCTTATTTTTCATCATTCTGATAACCACGCTAATGCTGGTCGTTTTTAACAAAAAAGAAATTTAGCTCGAAGTAATTGGGCTCAACCCCTGATCATTGATTATAGCAGCTTGAATTTTCGAAAAAACATTAAAAAGTATTTTTAAAAATTCAATAATAAACGGGTTTAAAAACTTCCAGTCGCATGGGAGGGCCAAGAGGAATGGAACAAAACACCCAGGGGAAAAAGGAAGAGATTGACAAGGAATTTATTGAAAATTTGCTTAAGTCATATTCTGAAAGGCTGGTGGAAGCCCATGAAGAGATCGAAAGGCTCAAACATGAAAATGCCATATTGAAGGAAAGAATAGCGATACGGGCGGGCAAGAAACCATAGGGGTTGCATTTTAATTATTCACTATCCAAGACGCGACACCCATAGCGCATATCGTCCGGGGTCCAAATCAGAGGTGTGGTTTAAGCCGATGAATTAAAAAGCGGTTTTGCCCGATTTAGTTTGTTCCCGCCTTGTTTTTTCTTTTTCCTCTTGTTCGTCTTTGAGCAGTTTCTCCAATGCGTTCTTGAAGTAAATGATAATTTGACATTTCGGCTTTCCAAACTGATCCGGAACAAAAGATAGAATCAGCAAATCATTGCTCTTTTTCCAGTAAAGCGATTTTGAGGTTTCCCCGCCCCAGTTTACACTCTCCGGAGCACCGTATTTTTGTTTAAGCGTCTCTATGGTGTTCAACCCATCTTTTTTAAAATGTATTTTTATCAAAACAGGTCTTCGAGTATATTCTGAATAGACCACCTCGACGTAGTCAAATGAAACGTTTTTATTTTGCATATAGCGATACATTAGCTTAACCGTATTATGCTCATTTTGCATATAGCGATACATTAGCTTAACCGTATTATGCTCAACCCGTTCTCCGAGAGGGGAATTCAATTTTTTGTTTAATTTATCAAGATCCGTAAAATATTCTTTCAAGAAACCCTTATAGTTTATTTCCAAATCGAGAATATTTCTGCGTTCAATGGCATCATCGCCTAATGTCTTATTTAGACGTTCTCTTACATTTCCTGATATAATTGTATTTTTCCCGATATCGAAAAAAGTGAAGCTGTCGGAATGTTCCGGAGCAGGCCGGGGGGGTCCGGTTTCTTCTTTATCTCCGCAGGACACGCTGAGGAAGATTAACATAATGATTATAACGAAAAAAGAAATTGTTTTGATAATTTTTAGCTTCACATTTCATTTAGCAAGAACGATAATGCTCAGTATTCCATAAAATTCAACAAGTTAAATTCAGCATCCGTAACATCTCAACAATTAATGAATTATAGTCAATATAATACCTGAATCTTGCATGAAAATTAATGAGAGTTTTTAAACGACTACGGTCAATCGGGTTTAAACAAAATCATAGAATCTTACGTTTTACCCAAATGGTATACCCGCCTGCCACTGCGAGGCACGAGCGGGCAGGGCGGATGATGATCTTTTTTATTCATTAATTTTCACCCAAAGGGCGAGCCGGAGGCTTCCATCTGTTGCGTTATTAAGGGCTCTTAATAATTCACTATGACTTCGCCCTTAAGTGCCTTGTTGAACGAAGCCGCTACGCGGCGGAAAAAATCTCAAAATAGTGTATACTCCCTTTATCTGTCCAATTCCGGGCATTTATAAAAAAGGAGTATACATTATGAAGCTTACAGTAAAAAACTCTATCAGCGTCACCTGAGATTGCTCAAACTTCAAGGCAAAAGTCAAAAAACCATTGATGCTTATTCCCGGGCTGTCCGCCGGATCAGCGAACATTTTGATTGCTGCCCGGACAAACTGACCCCGGAACAATTAGAGATCTATTTTGGAAAACTGGTTGATACCCACTCATGGAGCACCGTTAAAATAGATCGAAATGGCCTGCAATTCTTTTGGCGACATGTACTCAACCGTGACTGGCAATGGGTCAATATCATAAAGCCCCCAAAGATCCATACCATCCCTGATATTCTTACCCCTGTTGAAATAGAGCGCCTCATTGGGAAAACCCGAAAACTCCGCTATCGTGTTTTTTTATTAGCCACCTACTCAATGGGTCTGCGCCTGGAAGAAGCATTATCACTTCAAGTCGGTGATATTGATGCCGAGCGCAAACGAGTCCATATCCGCCGTGGAAAAGGACATAAAGATCGCTTGGTGCCTTTACCGGATCTCACGTTACTGGGATTGCGCGCACTCTGGTGTAAGCATCGCCATCCCGAGTTGATATTTCCGAATGCCAAAGGCTCTCTTAAAACAATTCAACAGGCAACAACGCATATGGACAGAGGCGGTGCCCAAAAAGCCATGAAAGTTGTGGTCACGGAATGCAGCATTAAAAAAAAGTCTCTATCCACTCCCTTCGCCACAGTTTCGCCACACATCTCCTTGAACGCGGCTTAAGTCTTCGTCATATCCAGGCACTGCTTGGGCATGCCAGTCCTACGACAACTGCACGGTATGCTCATCTCACCGATGTCACGGAAAAAGACAGTCTGATCACTATTAATGACCTGATTAACACCCTTCGTATCGATTTAAGGAAGGTGTGATCATGGAACTGTCCTCTATTATAAATCAATATTGCGATGCATATATAACCAAGTATGCGGGTACTTCATTACCGGGGCATTTGAAGGCGATAAATGCCATTCGCAGTTGCCGTACACCTGATTCCGGTGAATTGTATGTGCATTGCCCTAATTGTAATCATGGGCAATGGCATCCGCTCTCCTGTGGGCACCGGAGTTGCCCGCAGTGCCAGAACCATGAGGCCAGCCAGTGGATTGACCGGCAACAGGGCAAGTTGTTACCGGTTCCCTATTTTATGGCTACGTTTACCTTGCCGTATGAACTGCGGTCTTTAACCTGGCACCATCAGCGGAAAGTGTATTCTATTCTTTTCATTTGTGTTTCCAGCACGCTGAAGGATTTTGGGTTGAATCCAAAAAATCTGGGGGCGGAAATCGGCATGACCATGGCATTGCATACCCACAGCAGGAGACTCGATTTTCATCCTCATGTGCATGTCGTGGTGCCCGGCGGCGGTTTTGATAAACAAAGACGCCAATGGAAAAAGAAAAAGGGGAAATACCTTTTTAATGAATTTGCCATGGCAAAAGTCTTTCGCGCCCGTTTTCTGGCGGCTTTAAAAAATGCCGGACTGTCCATCCCTAAAAACGTGCCCCGCAAATGGATAGTTGATTGCGACCATGTTGGCAAAGGAATAACCGCCTTGAAATATTTATCCAGATATTTATACCGGGGTGTAATAAGCGAAAAAAATATTGTTTCCAATCAAAATGGCCGCGTAACTTTCAAATATATTGAAAGTAAGACCGGCAAAACACGATATCGAACCCTCGAAGGTGAGGATTTTTTGCAGCTCATATTACAACATGTCCTGCCCAAAGGGTTCCGACGGGTCAGAGACTATGGCTTTCTTCATGGTAATGCAAAAAAAATGCTGTTTCTGGTGCAACTGATTCTGCACGTTGCTATCCAAGAGATTAAACAACGGCCAAGACCTGTTTTTAAATGTCCCTGCTGCAAGTCCCCCATGATTATTCTGGGATTTCGTCAAACTGTATGGAAACCAGGATAACTCTTTCTTGCCGGCAAAGGCTTGCAATTCATTCAAAACAGGAGGAAAAAAACGTTTATGGAATAGTTGTTTTTCAAAGCCTACTTATAGGTTAATGCATTTGTACGTCCTGAAAAAAGCACACTTCTTGGAGACGCACCGCCTACCCCTTATTCAAAAAAAGATATTTTCTTATATACAGTCAACACAGCCACTACCGGGCTTGTTCAACAACCGGATAAGATCGTGGTTCGCTTTGCTCTCACGATCTATCCTTATTCGTT
>JAFDEW010000446.1 GCA_019310125.1 Deltaproteobacteria bacterium
TGCCAAGGCCATTGCCACGGAACATCAAAACAGATTTGGCGATGCAAACCAGATGGTAAAAGAACTCGATCGCCTGGATAACGCATGGAAAGAGAAAAAAGAAAACATCTGTAACATCGCCCCGGAATCCACGGATGCAAAAAAGCTTCCCTGTAATTCAATTAAGCTCAGAAGCCATACCGTCAAAGTCAACCCCCAGCGCGGCAAAGATGTATTTTCCATAAACCAATTATGGCAACCTGCCTGTTATATTGAAAATAATTTTCAAAACCCTGCGAACGACACGGTTACGGATAGCGCAACCGGTCTTATCTGGCAACAATCCGGCTCGGAATATCCCCTGACATGGCACCAAGCCCATGAGTATATCGAAAGATTGAAGCAACATCATTTTGCTGGATATTATCACTGGCGACTTCCCACCATCGAAGAACTCATGTCTTTACTGACCCCAACCCCTCACGGCGAAGATTTCTGTATGGAACCTGTGTTTGACACCAGACAAAAGTGGCTATGGAGTTGTGACAGACGATCTTATATGGCGGCGTGGTATGTGAGCGCAGATATGGGGTTCGTCTCCTGGCAGGATTTCAGCGCTTATTATTATGTCAGGGGCGTATGTGACGACACCTGATTAGATGCCGATTTTTAAGTTTGGGTTTATTTTGTAACAATCAGGACACTTGGCAGAATACCCGCCGAGGGAATTTTTAAATAACGCACCGCCGAGCAACCCATATCCCCCGGATACGGATGTTATATCAATGATTACCTCACACCCGCAGTCTGAACATTTATCCTTTAACACGATTGTCGATTTCTCAGGATTAACTTCAAACATTTTTCGTAACATCTCTACCATTTGTTATAATATCCTTTTGTTATGAACGTCGCCGTTTCAGAAAATATTTATTAATTTTTTATTCTTATTCTTTCATGCCCACTTCTTCCTTCCTTGTCCCGGACCATATGTTCCAGTGGTAAGAATTACAGAGACCTTTGCAAAACGCCTCCTTTTGCCCAATTCCGGCGTCAGTCTCAAATTTTAATCCTCAAAATACTCCATGTATTCGTGCCCCGTAGGTCCGGCAGATCGTACTGGGGTGGTTAAATTTTTCGCCTTTCTTGGCCTTGAACAAAATTGAACGTTTTTCAAAGGTCTCTTACATTGAGCGATGTATTACTCGATCTGCGCCAATCTATCTCTATGTAATTGTGGCAATACCCTGTAGGTATATCAACCCGTTATAGGATACGGCCCGGTCTAAGGAAATATGGTTATCTTATCTACATAAAGGTTTTTTTCTTTAGGTGGTTTATAATCATTTGCAAAGCCAATCGCCACCTCATGCATTCCTGATGCAACGTCCGCTTCTATTGTGTATATAGCATAGATAGAATCATCCACTTTAACAGTTCCCACTCCAGTCTGATCTATACACACCTCCATTATCGGCCAGGCGCCCTTATCATAACTACCACAGGCTCTCACCTCGAACGTGTAGATCCCTCTGGTAGGAAAGTCCACAGTGTCGGCAATATACCCGTCTGACCAGAGGTTCCAGCCGCCTGATATGGGTCTGCCACTGGTCTTGATCGGCATGTCTTCTGCTTCAATTTCTAACCCGGACCCAGAGCTAGCGGTGATCCGTATCGTATCCGAATCGGTCGCACCCTGATTATCTGCAACAGTCAAAATGACGGTATACACCCCCGTATCCATAAAGGTATAACTTACGCGCTCTCCCATGTCTGTAGTACCATCCCCAAAGTCCCAGTCGTAGGATACGATCTCACCGTCCGGATCATATGAGCCGCTCCCGTCAAAGGTCACGGTGAAAGGCGCAATCCCGCTGGTCAGGTCCGGATCGGCATATGCTATTGGATTTTTATTATAAGGAGTTATGGCTGCTTCAAGATACACTTCGTTTGAATTCCCGCTCTCAAGCTCTTCAATATCGAATGCTCTCGCGACAAAATAATAAGCCTTGGTTTCATCCAGATCATAAATTGTACAGATGGTATTTGTACCTTCCCAGGATGGATTTGTGTAATTATAGTATTGACCTTCCTCGCGACAAAAAACTCTGTAGCCGGCTAAATCCGGCTCGGTATTTGCGCTCCACTGAAGCGTGGCATCCATTGCATATCCGGGCCCTATCCCCCCAATAAAAATTAAGGAAATCCAAAGCAGTATAGATTTCCATGTGGTGAAAATTTTTATTATTTTTGTAGCATCTTTAAATAGCCTTCCGGTTTTTAAGAAGTTATTTTGAAAGTTTTGAATGTTAAAGATTTCTTTTTTCTTAGCCGTACCGAGCCCATAGCCCTTCAATCTTTTGTTTTCCATTTATTAACCAGCACCTACTCGGCAAAAGGCTTTCTTACAGCAATATATGTGCCAATTATAAATGATCGCTACGGAACAAACAGAAAACGCCTAAACAGGTATGATATTAATAGGATATAACCTTAATAATACTGAGGATCGGCTGTTGGACTTTAAAATGTAGCCTTAAATGGAAGTTTTCTACAACCTGTTGATATTTAAAAAAAAGATCGACCAACCGAATCTGTATTATTAGTGCCCTCATTTAAGCGGTGCATGATTTTATAGACACTTTAAGCAGTTCACGGAGCAAACTTCCGGCTTTTCCGAAGGTCCTGGATTGAACCGGCATAGAAATGGATATAGTTATTAAGTCTGAAATTTGAGGGGGGGGTACCGACCCTATGAGCGGAAACGTTATAATCTATAGGAGGTTACTCGGGATGAAAAGTAAATTTCTTGGGGAAAGTTGCATATTTTAACCGTAAAGCATCAAATGCTATTCAGATCTACCGAAGGAGATTCCCTTCGGTTGTTAATCATTGCTTTACAAATACTTGAGTCTATATTCCTGTGACCCATCCTTTGTTGGATGTATGAAATATCCTTCATATATCTGCTTGTTTTTAAAACGATTATATTGATTTTAGGTGGAAAAACAAAGTCGTAAACAAGTTCAGGGAACTGTAATTGCAGGACAAACCGCTATCCTATTTATCTCTAAATTCGGTAAGTTTAATATTATATTTTTTTATGAGTTCATAAATATCCGCCCGGTACTTCCCAGCCAGTTTGGCCGCCTTGCTTACATTGCCCCGGCTCAGTTCAAAAAGCTGAATGAGGTAGTTTTTTTCAAAATTCTCTTTGGCATGTTTAAAG
>JAFDEW010000447.1 GCA_019310125.1 Deltaproteobacteria bacterium
GGTACGCCAGGGAGCACGTAATTCTCTGCCTGGTGCCGGCCTTTTTCATTGCCGGCGCCATCGCCTGTTTTATATCCCAGGCTGCGGTTATGAAATACCTGGGTGCCGGAGCAAAAAAAGTTCTGGCTTACGGTGTGGCATCGGTATCCGGCTCTATTCTCGCGGTGTGTTCCTGTACGGTCTTGCCGATTTTTGCCGGCATTTGGAAACGAGGCGCGGGTTTGGGACCGGCCATTGCGTTTCTCTATTCCGGTCCGGCCGTTAATGTGCTGGCGATTGTTCTAACGGCCCGGGTTCTCGGCCTTGCCATGGGCACGGCTCGTGCGGTGGGGGCCGTGATTTTCAGCATTGTTATCGGGCTGATCATGCATTTTCTTTTCATTAAAGAAGAAACTGCCAAAGCCCAGGCAGCCCTGCATATGCCGGAACCCGAGGTGGAACGGCCCCTGTGGCAAAATGTACTCTATTTTGCCACCATGGTGTTTATTCTTATTTCTGCCACATGGGGAAAACCGGCAGAGCCTTCGGGGCTGTGGAATGCCGTTTACAGCGTCAAGTGGCTGATGACCGGAATTTTTGCAGCAATTTTGGGGGTGCTTCTCATCGCCTGGTTTAAGGTTAAACCCTATAAAGTTGTCCTTGCCGGCACCGCCGTTTTGGTTTTGGCAGTTTTATTTCCCCATGAACCGCTCATCGCTTTTTCAGCAGGAATCATTGGATTGGTTTGGATGATCACGACCACTCGAGGCGAAACCGAGAACTGGTTTCTTTCAAGCTGGGATTTCACCAAGCAGATTATGCCCCTGCTTTTTGCCGGCGTTCTGGCCGCGGGGCTCTTGCTCGGAAGACCGGGTTCTGAAGGACTTATTTCATCCCGCTGGGTGAGCAGCCTTGTTGGAGGCAATTCTTTGGGTGCTAACTTATTTGCCTCTGTGGCGGGTGCATTCATGTATTTTGCCACGCTCACTGAAGTGCCAATTTTACAGGGGCTTATGAGCTCGGGCATGGGTAACGGGCCGGCACTGGCCCTTCTGCTCGCCGGTCCTGCGCTCAGCCTGCCGAATATGCTGGTCATCAGAAGCGTGCTGGGAACGAAAAAGACTGTCGCCTATATTATACTGGTTGTAATTATGTCCACCATTAGCGGGATGATCTTCGGACATTATTTTAGCGAATATAGATAAGCCGGAATCGATCATCATAATTCCTTTAGATTGAATTTAGTGCTTGCTGCAAAAAAAGTTTGATCACACCACGAAGTACACGAAGAGCACAAAGGTTATATGTTTTATTCTTCTTTTCCTTCGTGATCTTCGTGGTAAAAATAAAACCGATCTTTTTTGGTTCCGGCTTGTCTGGGTCGGCTATATATTAAAAAGGAGAAAATCATGGAAATTAAAGTCCTGGGCCCGGGTTGCCCGAAATGTAAACAGACCGAACAACACGTAAGGGAAGCTGTAGCGGAAGCAGGTATAACGGCCAAAATAGAAAAAGTGACCGATATCATGGAAATTGCCGGTTACGGCGTTTTGGGCACCCCTGCGGTTATCATAGACGGCAAAGTTAAAAGCGTCGGCAAAATCCCTTCAACAAAGGAGATCAGGTCGTGGATAACCTAAACCCATGGAAAACGCTCCACGACGGCGTGTATCTCTTTCCAACCGACTGGGTATAAATCCAGGCTGTTGGATAACACTGATCCTTGTCTATTGACAAACATAGGCTCCGAAGCCCTTTTTTAGGTTTCAGGTGTCAGGTGTCAGGTTTCAGGGTTAAGGGGAAAACGAGGTGACCCATAATAATTATATGGACGCAGAGGATCTTGAGGTCTATAAAAATTTGAAATTCTGGGTCGTTACAAAGAATGCATTCATATGTTGAGTTGAATGGATTGGAGAAAACATGGGAGCGGAAAGTTCCAGAGCGAGAGCGTCGCTGGCAGTTAGCTCAGGAAACGGCAGTGTAGGGCGTAAATGATGAAACGCTCCTTCATGGCTGGCCCATTACTGCTGAACAGGCTTCCTGAAACCTGAAACCCGAAACACACCGTCGCTACGCTGCACTGAAATAAAATGCGTTTACCCTGGACCTAAACCGGATCTACGCTATTCAGCAATATTAGTACTATTGAATTGCCCGTTGCCGTAACAAATGATCCGCAAGAACAAGATGGACCATGGCCTCGCAAACCACATTGATGCGGGGTATGGCCGAAACATCATGACGTCCCCGGGTTGAAATTGTGGCGGGCTTTCGTGACGCGTCAATTGTTTTTTGCTCCATCAAAATGGAAGGAATCGGTTTTACGGCAACTCGAATCACGATATCATCCCCGTTGGATATTCCCGCTAAAATACCGCCC
>JAFDEW010000448.1 GCA_019310125.1 Deltaproteobacteria bacterium
GATATTATTATATATTAATGTTGGCAGGTCAGCACTTGCGCTGATCCACCCCAATAAAAAAAATGGGAAACTTCAGTTAATAAAGCCTCCCCGTTTTTATGTTTTCGGGTCAGAAGTCGTCGCATAATTTGAGCAATCGATTTTTTGCCGGTTTTTAAAAAAAGATGGAAATGAGTCGCAATCAGCGCCCAGCCGTAGCAGGGTGTGGAGGTCTTATGCAAAACAGAACCGAGCCTTTCCAGAACCGGTTTCCCTCGATACCCCTGCATATGATATGATGCGAGGCACCCGACGCATCTGCTCTGCCTTGACGTGGCATGTGACTTCATTCCCACAAACAAATGAAAATAGAAACGCTTAAATTCAACCCCCCCTTTGCACCCAATTACGTTAAGTTTAAAATTAATATTGATTTTATTGTTAGCCACACTTAAAACGTTTGTTGATAAATATTTCATGGGATAAAAAAATCCCTTCGGGTAAAGTTGATGTTCATGATTCTAAAATAGAATAAGGAAGAAAGCATGGCAGCGAATACGGCGTTTGACAATGAGAAATATATCCAGGAGCAACTATCTGAAATTCTTGAACGTGCGAAAAAATTTGACAATAAGCTCTACCTTGAATTCGGCGGCAAGCTTTTATTTGACTATCATGCGGCCCGGGTGTTGCCGGGCTATGATCCCAATGTAAAATTGAGGCTTCTTCAAGCGTTAAAAGACAAGGCCGACATCCTGCTTTGCATTTATGCCGGCGATATCGAAAGGAAAAAAATGCGGGCTGATTTTGGTATCACCTACGATTCCGACGCCCTCAAACTCATCGACGATCTCCGGGGCTGGGGCATTGACGTTTTAGGCGTTGTAATTACCCGTTTTGAAAACCAGCCGTCAGCCCTGCAGTTTAAAAATAAACTGGAAAGAAGAAACATCCGGGTTTACACCCATCAGTACACCAAGGGGTATCCTACGGATATCGATCTGATCGTCAGCGAGGAGGGATACGGCGCCAATGAATATATCGAAACCGATAAACCCTTGGTCATCGTGACCGGACCCGGACCTGGCAGTGGAAAACTGGCCACCTCTCTTTCCCAGGTATACCATGAATACAAACGGGGTATTTTCGCGGGTTACGCCAAATTCGAAACCTTCCCGATCTGGAATCTGCCGCTCAAGCATCCGGTGAATGTGGCCTATGAAGCCGCTACCGCTGATATCAGGGATTTTAACCTGATAGATCCTTTTCATCTGGAGGCTTATAATCAGAAGACGATCAACTACAATCGTGACGTGGAGGTGTTTCCTGTTCTGAAACGAATATTGAAAAAAATAATGGGCGGCGAGCCATTTTACAAATCCCCCACGGATATGGGAGTCAATCGCGCCGGCTTTGCCATCACGGACGATGGAGCGACACAGGAAGCTGCCAAACAGGAAGTTATTCGGCGGTATTTCCGCTATCGCTGTGAATATGTCATGGGTTTGACAGACAAGGAAACGGTTCAACGGGTTGAACTTTTGATTAAAGACTTCAACCTGGAGCTGGAATACCGTCGAGTGGTCGAACCGGCGCGCACCGCGGCCATAAAAGCCCTGGAGAACGGCAAAGGCAGCGAAGGTATTTTTTGCGGAGCGGCCATCGACCTTGGAAACGGCACCATCGTGACCGGAAACAACTCGCCGAAATTTCACGCGGCTTCAAGTCTTATTTTACGCGCTATTAAGAATTTAGCCGAAATCCCGGACAAGATTAGATTGCTCCCGCCCAACATTGTTGAGTCGGTTCGAAATCTCAAAACCAAGGTGCTTAATGAAAAAACCCTTAGCCTCGACCTGCTGGAAACCCTCATTGCCCTCAGCATCAGCGCGACCGGCAATCCTGCCGCCCAGTTGGCCATGGAAAAATTGGAGGAACTCCAGGGATGTGAAGTCCATATGACCCATATCCCTACACCGGGGGATGAGGCCGGATTGAGGCGACTCGGCGTGAACCTCACAAGTGATCCCAACTTTTCTACTAAAGATCTTTTTATCTCGTAACCCACGAATTTCAGGCTGCTGAAGCTTTCATTGTCGTCAGACCGCTTCGATCGTTTAAGGGGGTTTCGGTACAGATTTGTTGGAGTGCTCTCCATATTTGAAAGAGATAAAATTCGTGTGTTAACTCCAACAAACCTGTACCGAAACCCCCTTCAACGATCGAAGCGGTCTGACGACAATGAAAGCTTCAGCATTCTGAAACGCGTGGGTTACGAGATAAAAAGATCTTTAGTAGAAAAGTTGGGATCACTTGTGAGGTTCACGCCGAGTCGCCTTAACCCAGCTTCATCCCCCGGTGTAGGGATATGGGTCATAT
>JAFDEW010000119.1 GCA_019310125.1 Deltaproteobacteria bacterium
CCGACTGTGCGCGGTTATCGGCAATCCCATTGCTCACAGCCTTTCTCCGGCAATCCACAATGCCGCCTTTGCGGAACTGGACCTGGATTTCGTGTACCTGGCGTGCCGGGTTGAGGATGTAAAAAATGCATTGGCGGGCATGAGGGCCTTAGAGAACTTTCGCGGCATGAGCGTCACCATTCCGCACAAAGTCGAAGCCATGAAATATGTGGATGACATTGCCGAGGCAGACCGCAGCATCGGTTCAATCAATACCATTATTCATGAAAAGGACAAGCTGGTGGGGTTGGGTACGGACGGTCCCGGGGCGCTAAAGGCCCTTGTGGATGCGGGCATAGACGTTGACGGCAAACATATTTTAATGTTGGGGTCCGGGGGTGCGGCACGGGCCATTGCCTTTACCCTTGCCCTGAAAACCCGGCCGGAGAAGCTTACCCTTTTGGATATCGACGAGAATATGCTGGGTCAATTGACCGCGGATTTAAAGGCCGGCACCTCTGCTCCGGTCGAATCCGGAGTGTTGACCCAAAGCGCGCTTGCCCAAGAAATGGACACCGCGGATGTCATCCTTCACTGCACCCCCGTGGGCATGCATCCCAACACGGATGCCTCCCTGATTCCTGCCGACCTATTTCGATCCGGGCAGGTGGTCTTTGACATCGTATATACCCCCCTTGAAACCAAACTGCTTGCCGATGCAAAGTCAAAGGGCCTTACCGTGATTTGCGGAGTGGAAATGTTTGTCAATCAGGCGGTCCTGCAGTTTGAACAATTTACCGGTGTTAACGCACCGGTGGAGGTGATGCGTCGCGTGGTAATGGAGCAGTTGAAATTATGAATATCGTTTTGATCGGATATCGGGGCACGGGAAAAACCGTGGTGGGAGAGCTTCTGGCGGAGCGCCTTGGCATGACCTATATGGGGATGGATGCGCAAATCGTGAAAAAGGCGGGCATGCCCATTCCGGAAATTGTGGAAAAATCCGGTTGGCCCGGGTTTCGCGATATGGAATCCGAGGTGGCAAGGGAGCTGGCCGGGCTGGATCATCTTATTATCGATACCGGCGGCGGGGTGATTGAACGGCCGGAAAATATCGAGGCGCTGAAAACCAACGCCCGCATATTTTGGCTAAAAGCTTCCGTGGATGCCATCGTCTCACGAATTCACCAAGACACCCAGCGCCCGGCCCTGATCGCCGGAAAAACGTTCACCGAAGAAATCGCAGAGGTCCTGGAGCAACGGACGCCCAAATACCAAAGCGCCGCTCACCACGAAATTGATACCGACCCATTAACGCCCGAGCAGGTAGCGGAAAAGATTATCAAAATTTGTCAAAAATAGGGTCTTGCACCGGAAGGACTGAAAAAGAGCAAGAAAAGATGAACATCGAACATCCAACGTCCAACATCGAATGATGAATAAAAAAACCATTCACATTACTTTTTAATTCGATGTTGGAATAATTTAGGGAGCGGAGCGACATCATTATTCGACGTTCAATGTTCAATGTTCGATGTTGGACGTTCATCTTTTAATATGTTCGATGTTGGACGTTCATCTTTTAATATGTTCGATGTTGGACGTTCATCTTTTAATATGTTCAGGCTCAGCGGAAAACCAATGCGTTGTTTTCAAACAGATTTTTACCAGCATCAACATTACGGGCACTTCGATCAATACGCCGACCACCGTGGCCAGGGCTGCCCCGGATGACAGACCGAAGAGCATGGTTGACGTGGCGATGGCCACTTCAAAATGATTGGACGCCCCGATCATGGCCGCCGGTGCGGCATCCACGTAGGACAGTTTCAGCAGCCTTGCCAGCCCATATCCCAAACAAAAGATGAGCATGGTTTGAATGAAGAGCGGAACCGCAATCCATACGATGGTCAGCGGGTTGCGGATAATGACCTCACCTTTAAAGGAAAACAGCAGCACCAGGGTAATCAGCAGCGCAATAATCGTAATGGGGGTAAGAACGTGCAAGAATTTTTCCTTGAACCATGATTCACCTTTGGCGGAGATGATCCATTTGCGTGAAATATAGCCCGCTACCAGGGGCAATGCCACGTAAATGCCGATGGACAACAACAATGCCTGCCAGGGTACGGGCAGACGCCCCACACCCAGTAGAAAACCTCCCAGAACCCCATAAAGCACGAGCATGGTCAAAGAGTTGATGGCGACCATTACCAGTGTCAACCCATCGTTTCCTTTAGCAAGGTAACTCCACACCAGGACCATGGCCGTACACGGCGCAATCCCTAAAAGAATGCAACCGGCCAGATAGCTGCGCCAAAGTGGAACTTCAAGCATTTTCATGCCGCCGGCCATCACCACCGTACCGGCGCCGTGAGTCGCCCCCACCGGAAGGTCGAGACCGAACGGCATCTTGACCAAATCCACGGCATCCGGGCCGATGAAATTGTAAAACAGCGTGCCGAGAAAAAGAGTAGCGATCCCGTACATGGTAAACGGCTTGATGCACCAGTTGACGAACAGGGTCAAAAACACCGGTTTTCCGCTCTTGCCTGCCTTGATGACTTCCCCGAAATCTATTTTGACCATGATGGGATACATCATGAAAAACAGACAGATTGCGATGGGGATGGACACCACCGGTGCTCCCCTGACATGGATGGCCAGACCATCGAGGTATTGTGCCACGCCCGGGGCGATTTTCCCGAGCAGGATACCGGCAATAATGCACAGCACCACCCAAAGGGACAGGAATCGTTCGAAAATACTGGTCATTTTTCGATCATTGTTCAAAACCGCATCCTTGCTCATCAATGGTTACCTCCTCTCAATAAACAAAACGAAACCGGCTCATGTATTCCGAAAGTTTTTTACCGTTTTCTTCACCCATGGGCGGACAGTCCTCAAAACCTTTAGCCCCTTGGGCCACATGGGTGGCAAAAACCATACATGTGGGCTGTCCGCATTCTTTACAGTTGGTTTTGGGAAGAAGTTTAAGAATTTCCGTTATCGCGGGACGGGGCGCAGATTCGTAGCTGGGTTCAATGTTATTTCTGTTTTCCCATGCCGAATTGATCTCCCTTTTGAGCCACTCCACAATCTTTTTTGCTTCTGCTTCGTCTTTGAGGGCGTTGATGGCGATCTTTTTGGGATGAACCGTCATCAGTTTGCCCTGGGATTTAAATGTTACCGACGGAGGATCTTTGGTATAGGTAAACCCGCCGAGGACTGAATTTAGATACGGGAGGGCTTCCCCTACATCCTGATTCAGGTGCGCAAAGCAATGAACCGCCATTGCCGCAGGCATACATTCCGAATTGAATATTTCCAACGTGTAATTTTTAAGAAGCATAATACCCCTCCTTATGAGAGACCTTTGAAAAATGTTCAATTTTGATCAAGGCCAAGGAAGGCGAAAATTTTAACCACAGGAATACATTGAGTATTTTGAGGATTAAAATTTGAGCCTGACGCCGGGATTGGACAAAAGGGGGCGTTTTTCAAAGGTCTCTATGAATTGGCCACAAAGGGATATATTATAAAATAAATTCCCAAAAGGCAGATAACCACCCCCGCGCCTTTGCGAAACCAGTTACCGGCGTCTTGCCATGCGCTGTTTTCCAGCAGTCGCCGGACCGCGGCGGTGGAGCTGCCGGCTATCATGATGGGCAGGCAGTGCCCCACGGCGAACAGTACAATAAACAAAATTCCGGCGGCCACTTTTTGCTGAACCGTGATAATCGCTAAAATCGGGGCGATAAATCCGAAGGTACAGGAGCCTGAAAGGACCCCATATGCCAGACCCAGTGCAAAGGCCCCGAACAGCCCTTTTAAGTTTAAGCGATACAGCAAACTTCCGGACATGGCGCATTTCTCTACACCCAGCATGCCCAGAGCCACCCAGACCAGCACCAGGCCGATGAGAATTTGCCAGTAATTTCCCACGTCTCCGAGCATCCGGCCCAGTAAAGCGCAAACCATGCCGATGATCGCAATGGTGATAAACAGCCCCAGCGTAAACAGGGCCGCATAAGAACTCGCTTGTTTGGGGCTCATTGCCCGTTGCTGGCCACCCACATAGGCAATAATGAGGGGAATCGATGCCAGGTGGCACGGACTGAACAGCACGCTGATCATTCCCCACATGAAACACCCCAGGGCGGCAACACCAGTGCCGCCGGAAATCCACTGGTTTACCGTCAAAAAGAATGACTCCATCATGACGATTTAGTTGACCCCCATCTTCTCCAGTTGTGCGACAATTTCTTTTTCAGCAAAAAATCCAACATGCCGGTAGACTTCTTTGCCGTCTTGATCGAAAAAGATCTGTGTGGGAATTGATCTGATTCTGAACCGTTGGGCCTGTTCACGGTTTTCCCAAACATCTATAAAAGCGATAGTGGCTTTTCCCTTATAGACTCTTTCCATTTTTTCCAGGATGGGCGCCATCATTTTGCAAGGGATGCACTTTTTTGCCCCTAAATCGATCATGGTAACCATGCCTTTAACCGGTAAATTTTTAAATTCATATGCCTGAACATTTCCTGAAATCAGTATTGTCAAAACCAAACCCACCAAAAGTGGAATATAAATCCAAGATCGCAATTTTTTCAACGAGTTAACTCCTTATCCGCAGCATAAGCCGGGGGTGTCTTTAAAAGGGTTTTTGTTCACAAACGTTAGGGTTTACTGCCGCTTTAACTCTCTGTATATCCTCAGCTTTAAGATCAAAGTCTTTATTCTTTTCAATGCCCGGTTTCGTCAGCACCCGGTAATTTTTTGACAATGGTTGCGTTACCCATTTTCTCATACTCCTATTGTTATATTATAAAATCAAAAAGATTATGGGTTACATATTTCTTCCCGATTTATAAACGGTGCCTTTTTGATCAAATCAGCAACTTCCGGATCATGGTTCAGCCACTGCTTCAGGTTCCCCAGAAGGCTGGCGACATAGGGGCTGAGGTTGCCGTCAGCCAGAGAATAATTGACCCACAGCCCATCTTTCTGAAATTCGACGAGTCCAGACTCTTCGAGAATTTTAAGGTGTTTGGAGACATTTGGCTGGGAGATCCGCAAGGCCGCCTGAAGCTCGCAAACGCACATCATCTTTTGTTGGAGCAATTTTACAATTTTTACCCTGTTGGGATCAGATAACGCTTTCATGACTTTTATAAAATATTTCATAGCGCCTCAATATATTCATTAATTGGAATATAGTACACAGGCAAATATGAGTCAAACATTTTTTTAAATCCATCTAATAAACCCACGCCCATTCCGGAAATTGTGGAAAAATCAGGTTGGCCAAAGTTTCGCGATATTCATACAGACCCCTTAACCACTGAGCAGGTGGCGGAAAAGATTATCCAAATATGGGGGAAATACCTATTATCTAGATTTCCGCCCTATAAATTTGAGCTTATTGCTTCATTGACAAAAGCTAACAAAAAAAAGAAATAAGAGCTAAAAAAAGCGTGGTTTTTTTGATGGGTTTACTTCTCTTTCTAAAGAAAAATTTCACGGATTTTTGGAACTGTAAATGCTTTCAGAATCGGATTGACGTTCAAAAAGACACGTATCAGTAATTGGCAGAGGACCCCGGGCGTAGGCCCATGGGAAGCGACTTGACTTGAATGAAGAAAAGGGGCTTGTAATATTCCAGTGAAACTAAATCTAAATTGAGGAAAGGAGTAAAAATGGCTATTTACGCATCTTTTTTGAAAATGACTGCGGAAGGTAACAAAGAAATTAAAAAATCCCGGCAACGTTTCGAGCAAGGGAAAGCAGGAGTGGAGAAACTCGGCGGCAAGATATTAGATGCATTTTACATTGTCAGCAAAGGAGAATACTTAATCATCAGTGAATTTCCGGATCACGATGCACGTGTCAAATCCATGGTGCACACGCTTCAAGAAGGTAATGTAAACTATCAAGTCGTTCGGGTGTTGCCTGTTGAAGAATATTTTAAATTGGCCGAGACCGCCTAATTTTAAATCTATTCCGAATTGTAACATTGAAATCCTGGTCCGTCCCCGCAATGCGGGATCATCGATGGACCAGGATTTTTATTCGCCTTCGCCGCAATACCTTGCAGCTTTCTGCAGGGCTGAAAGGCAAGTTGAACCGCACGACCTGTCTCGACGGAGTTTTGACGAAGCCGGAAGCTCATCAGAGCGAAGGCGGGTTACTTTTGCTATATCATTTCAATGTCGAAATGGCTACGGCGCAATTCCGCTTTGTTACCCCGACCGCTTGCGGCGGGGAGCTTCATTCCGACCCGTTAACCCCCGAGCAGGTTGCGGAAAAGATTATCCAAATTTGTGGCAAAGCATAGGGGAAGAGCCCGGCAAATTATTTTCTCTTACCGCAAATATCATGTTTAAAAACAAGAAACGGTAAGTTTTAGAACTTTTTAAACAATTTTTTAAGATAGTTAGCTTGACTTGGTCCCAAATCCATGACCCCCAATCCGACCCATTATCACAAAATCTAGTACCTAAATCTAATACTAAAGTATTAGAAATTACCTAGTACCCTCTACCCTTTCTAATGCTAAAGTATTAGAAAATTTAAATGAAAAATCATACCCTTGGCGTATTGACTGGGTTATGTGAAGATTGCTATAACCCCAATTAAGCGAAAATGCAAAATTGCAAAAAAAGACGGGCTCAAGTCTATTTTTGACCCTTGATGGTAACAGAGAAGAGTAAAATGGGAAATAATGGGGACGTCTATGATTTTATGCTTTTCGTTGGTGATTGGATGTGATAGGCGTTAATCATGCCACGAAAAGCGAGAATAGATGCACCAGGTGCGCTTCATCATGTGATTGTCAGAGGAATCGAACGCGGGAAGATTTTTCGATCCGATTATGATCGTAAGAATTTTTTAAATCGTCTCGGAAAATTGATTCCTGAAACACAAACCGATTGTTTTGCATGGGCGCTGATTCCAAACCACGTCCATTTATTATTAAGAACCGGTTTGGTCCCGATTTCCGTATTAATGAGTCGGTTGCTCACCGGATATGCGGTATGGTTCAACAAGAAGTATCGGCGACACGGCCAGCTTTTTCAAAATCGCTATAAATCGATCTTATGTCAGGAGGACCCTTATTTAAAAGAGTTGGTTCGCTATATCCATTTGAATCCATTAAGGGCAGGGCTGGTTGAAGATATGAAAAAGTTGGATAAACACCCGTGGTGCGGTCACAGCGTTCTTATGAATAAAACAAAGCAGGCATGGCAGAATGTCGATTATGTTTATGGACTGTTTTCCGAGAAAAAAAGAATGGCTCGAACAAGGTATCGAGTGTATGTCGAAAAAGGGATTCTCGACGGCAAACGGTCCGACCTTACCGGCGGCGGATTATTAAGGAGTACCGGTGGCTGGGCGGTTCTCAAAGGACTTCGGAAAATCGGCATCCGAGTCAAGGGAGATGAGCGCATATTAGGCGATAGTGATTTTGTTGAAAATGTACTTAAGTCCGCCGAAGAAGAACTTGAGCAGAAATACGATTTAAAAGCCAGGGGCTATGATTTCGATCGAGTAGCACAGCGGGTTGCCGAATTGATGGAAATAGAAACAGAGCAAGTAACGGCCTTTGGGAAATCACCACAAACCGTTAAAGCCCGAAGTCTTTTATGTTTTTGGGCGCATCGAAAGCTTGGCATGACGACCATAGAAATTGGAAGAAGGTTAAATATAAGCCAATCAGCAGTGAGTCGTTCATCTATGAGGGGTCAACAAATTGAAAGAGAGAATCGGTTCGAACTAATTGATTAAAACGCATGAAATCATATCATCCCCACTGTTTTCCAATACTTGTTTAATTTATGTTC
Source organism: Deltaproteobacteria bacterium (assembly GCA_019310125.1). GTDB lineage: Bacteria > Desulfobacterota > Desulfobacteria > Desulfobacterales > UBA11574 > S5133MH16. The sequence continues at coordinate 7,824 of JAFDEW010000119.1, forward strand.
AAATATGGATAGCAACTATTCAATATTTAAACAGTCCCACTGTTTAGTTTTTAAACAGCTTAACAGTTGGATGACAAAAATAATTTAAACTTGAGCTTCAATTCCACACTGTTTTATCCAACAACTGGCAATCGGTAACGAGCAGCCATCATTCAATCTTACTTGGCATAATTATTGCTCATTGATTATTTAACCGACAGAACTCAAACGGACAGGAGGGTTACCATGATCAAGTAGTTCTCTTAACAGATCGTCCTGAAGGATGTGAAACCTGAATATCATGCTTTAAGATACTGATCCCCAAATCTAAGATCCATATTCAGCCCAAACGTGCAGTGGAATTTCAACGTGCGGCCCTCACTTTGTAACGATCCACACCCGATACGACTGGTATACGAACAGCATTGACTCCTTAAACCTTTTATGTGGGCGGAATTATATAAATCGTGCAAGGGAATGGGTTCTCAACTTCGGTCTTGCCTTAAATGAAAGGAGGTGAGTTAGAAATGAAAAATTAGTCTATGTTTTTATATTCGCAGGTGTGATGGAGAAGTAATATTTATTTAACAAACTCAAAGAAAGACAATTTATCAGGAGGTGACGAGATGGAAATAATAAAAAAATATAGGTTTCTGGTTATTATTTTAATTGCTCTGATTATCTCCGGTTTGGCTCCAGTGGAAAAGGTTTACGGCAAGCTCCAAATTGTACCCGCAGGCAATGACCAGATGACCATTCAAAATTTAATCGACAACTTCAATGATTACAATATTTATTATTCCGACAATTATGCCGGATACAGCACACGATCGCCTCTGGGTATCATGTTCGATCCGAAAAATAATGATACAATGCTGGTGGGTGATTGGTGGAAAAAGGTCAAGGATCAAAAAGACTTGATAGAAATGACACAATGGATTTGTCCGACCACTCTTCATGAGCCCTTCCTCAACAAGATTTTTGGGCCGGACGGCCAGTTCTACGGATATCTTTATTATTCATGTGGATGTGTAAACTGTAAAATGGTTGGTGATAAAAAGATGTCTGTATATAGCTTGGAGGCGCCTATTGAAGAGGACGGTGATAGGAGCGACAATAGTAGAAAATTTTCTTTTTCTTTGCTCCCGCCATACAGCCACGCTGAAGTCTTTGAGGTGAATCCATAATTCATGCTCTCCTATTTGGGGCTTACGAAAAAGCGCATGGTGCTAAAGCCGGTGGAAATCTTAATTTTTAATACTTTTGCGAAGGTTAATTGGTTTAAGACAACTTCATGGTCATCACTGTGCTGGATTATTTGAAAACAAATCCAGAGTCTGTTGATTAAGTGTTCGGAAATTGGAAAATATTAATTTACTAAAATGAGCATAACAACGGCTTTAACCGGATGCGATAAATCGCGCCGGTTAAGCCGATTGTTGATTTTTAGATTACTGCAATAAAGATGCAAATATCATGTCCATAAAAATCGTGTGATATCGTTTTTTCAATAAGGGCAAATCCATTTCGTATGATTTGCCTTTTTGATTTTTTGTGGATATTACGATATATGCAATGTTTACGGAGTGATGCCTGCATGTGAATATTGCAAGTGATCTGTACTTTTTATGATTTTGTTATAATATTTCAATTATCTTCCATAAATTACTTCGAACCTGCTGCCCTATCCTTTGAAACTTCTTAGTTTTTTTCTCCCTATATAACATAACCTATTGTAAAAACTGTCAGGAAAAAGCAACATTGTTGTCAATTATTGTCAAATCATTTTGGCATGCAATCTGCCAATATGGCCTAACCTGTTGATATTTAATAGATAACCTATTTTTGTTAAATTAGAATGTTGAACCTTGCACGATTTTTGCTTTTAAGAATAATCAATTAGGATACCCAGGTACACGATTTGAGATCGAAGCTACATCTGCTGGAATAGAATGACATTGAGGAGGAAAAACCAATGCATAAAACTGTTGAGGAAAAACCCATTCAAAAAACAGTTGAAGAGAAACGACCGAACAAAAGCTTATTCTGGCCTGTTTTATTTCTGATTCCCACAATCTTGTTGGTTCTGATTTTGGGTGCAGCAATGGGAACAATTGTTGGCTTTAACAACAAGCTGAAAGGTTTTGAAAACCGGATCAATCTGTTGGAAGAATCAATAATGTTGAAATTGGATCTCAATGAAAAAACTCTGGGTAGCTTACAGAAACAGATTGCCAAAGAAAGCTCTCGTAAAAATGAACCCTCAGCACATGTGAAACGTTCCAATAAAACTAATAAGAAGAACTATTATGGTAAATCCTCCAGATCTGTAAAGGGTCTCAAGACCGTTATGGATCAACAGTATAAGGCCAGATACAACTATACAGATATCAAAATCAGCCCCCCCCCTTTATAATTTGACGATGAAAAATAAAACAAGATAACAACATTTATGTGAGGAACCAGTTTTTTAAAGAATAATTTGTCATGAACAAGATATTGTATGACAATGGGGGTAGGCGTTCAGGGGACTTCCAGGACGCCCCTAAAACAATAAGATTCTCTGATAGATTAGTGGAAACTTATAGTAAATGGTGTCTATAAATGGTGTCAAAGCCTGAATTGTGAATTAAAACAATTATTATTATGATATCAAGAAGTTATTGTCTCAACCAAACCTTGATTTGTGGTTATAGGGGCGTGATTTGGGATCGGGCCACGCTAACTGTTTGAAAATTATGATATGAAAATATAACTTGCTTCAAGTCTTATTCGTCTTTGAAAGACGTGTTTGCCAAAATATTTAGGTCGTATAATAATAGTTCGGAGTAAAGGAAAACAAGTTATGAAAGGTGCAACAAAGACGGTTAGTTTAGAGAAAAGAAATTACCGCAAACCGGTTGCAAGATATTCGACAAGCTTTCTCAGCTGTTTGGTGGTTATGTTTTTGGCTTTTGGATCTGTAAGGGCACAGGAGCAATGGCCTCATGTTGTTCCTTCCAAAGATGGTACCCCTATTTCTTATGAGATATATGGCGTTGGCGAACCGTCTCTTGTGTTTGTTCATGGTTGGAGCTGCGATGCTCGCTACTGGCGTGCACAGTTGTCACATTTCTCTAAAAATCATCGCGTTGTCGTGCTGGACCTTGCCGGCCATGGCCACTCAGGTTCAACACGTTCGAGATATACCATGAAGGCTTTCGGAGAGGATGTTCAGGCAGTGACAGAAGCGACCAACAGCCAAAGTGTCATTCTGATAGGTCACTCCATGGGCGGCTCGGTCATTGCTGAAGCTGCCCGACTCATGCCAAATCGCGTTATAGGGATAGTTGGCGTGGACACACTTGACAATATTGAATATCCGATGACTCGCGAAGAGCTTGATCAGATGCTCGCTCCATTGAAAAGCGATTTTCAAGCCGGAAGCCGGCAATTCGTTAAAGAGATGATTTCATCCGAAACCAATCCACTTACTCGCGAGTGGATTCTCTCGGATATTTCATCAGCACCACCTGCTGTTGCTTTGAGTGCGATGAACGAGATGATGTCGCAGTATATTACAGGGGAAGCGGCTAAAATATTTGATGAAATCCTTATCCCTGTCTTTGCGGTGAACGGAGATCTTTGGCCCATCAACTATGAAGCAAACCGGAGGCATATGTTTTCATTCGATGCCATTGTTCTGAAGGAAGCCGACCACTTCTTAATGATGGATCGTCCGGAAAAATTCAACAAAGCATTGGAGAAAGCAATACATGCGATATTGCAAAAAAGGGTTAAAGAAAATTAACGTGCAACCCTTTTGAACTTCAAGTGTAAATGGTGTGCGGCTCCGAGCAACCGGTTGCACCAGATCGCAGGGGCCGTGCCGCTTTGAAAGTTAGTGGATTAACGAAACACCTCGATATTTAGAGAAATCCGGAATCCCCTGCGTTAGGTGAACCGGGGCGTTGTGTGACAAAGGAAGATTGCGAATGAATACGTCAACATTAATGTGGGGAGTGATATTTGGATCTATAGGACTTGGATTCTTTGTTTATGGGAAAAAGCAAAAAGCCATCATTCCGTTTTTTAGCGGAATAGGGCTAATAGTATTCCCATATTTCATTTCGAATGTATTTATTCTTATCATTACAGGTATTGTTTTGGTGGCCTTGCCTTTTGTTATCAAAAGATAGGCTCCTTTATAAAAGGTATTGAAAAGGAATTATGGCTTTCAATATTGCGGCTATAATGCCACAGCATATAACAACACCATTCACTGGATTCGCTGGGTCGGGCGGCTGGGCCTTCTGCATTGTTTGGTGTTAAGCGTGCCTTTAGCAAAGGCTTCATTCCCTGCTAACTTGTGATGGTGAGCGTTAGCCATAAAACATAGATAGAAAGAGTTGAAATATGACAAACTCAGTCGACATGATATATTTTCAAGAACTAGCCGAACAAGATCCGAAAGATGTTTGTAGACGAACATTATGTAAATACGATGATAAGAACAAGTTTTATACTTTATCTGTATGGGGTGACGAATACGCGGTATATCCTCATAAGTTTAAAATTGACCGTATAACCAATAATTTTCAAAGCTCACATGATTTATTTCATCTTTTTATTATATATTATCTTCTGAAGTCAAAAGAAATTGAAATATCCAACGAATGGATATCTGAGAA
>JAFDEW010000449.1 GCA_019310125.1 Deltaproteobacteria bacterium
CCGATCTTTACCATTCCTTCGAGTTTTTTCCGGGTTTCTATTGCTTTTGCCTTAGAGATGCGATCCACAAAGAATAAAACCAGGGCCAGCAGAATGGTGCTGACCACCAGCATTGACAAAGATATCATCATGGATCTGGATAGAGCGTGGTTAAGTTTCTTGGCAGACATTACATAATACACCTTGCCGATCTTTATCCCGGAATAAGAGATGTCTTGGGAAAAGCGGATAAGCGGTATATCGTCATCTTCTCCTTTTCCGGTCTCAATAATTACATTGTCAACGGTCTTTACCTGTCTTATGTCCTGTAAAGACATTAATGGACGGTTAGTCATCTCGGGTTCCGAGTGCGCCACGACCTTATTTTCGTGATCGAGGATAGCTGTAGAAACCACATCATCCTTTTGTACAAACTCACCGATGGCAACATTTAACGCAAGTATATCTTTTCCCAGCAGCGATGAACCGGTCTTTACAGACAGGCTTTGGGTCGCAGATATCCCTTTTTGATAAAAATCATCTTTCAGACCTGTCGCACTATTGCGATATATCAAAAAGCCGCCTAAATTAATGACGACCCAAAAGATAAGACATATGGAGACACCTTTTTTATTTCGTTTAACAAATTGAATATTAAGCAGTTTATTGAAAATGGTAGAAAAGGTATTTGTTGAAAATTGCTTTACCCATAAAATCGTTGTTGTAACTTTTTCACTAACACTCATGAGGTTCTCTCCACCAAACAATTTATCTATGTCGCATATTGAAAATGAATGGTTGCGGTGGGTGCATTACCAGTTTTTTAATTTCTATCCAAGACTTTTTGGTTTCAGGTTTCAGGTTTCAGGTGTCAGCTAATTCGTTTCTTACTCCTGACACCTGAAACCTGATTGCAAGGCTTTCGCTCAAAAAATGAATAAGTTAATGAGTGAAACCCATTTTAACAAATCGGTAATGCTCCCATTGCGATTATATGTAAAAAGTTAAAAATTTTATAAAAAAATATAATAATACCGGAATACTGTCAAGAAACTTATGGGATTGTTTATTCCGAACAGTATCCATACAACCGGTTATGGTGTGGATCAGAGTCTTAGAACAGGATAAACAAAATGGATTTCGGTGAAGCGTAGCGACGGCGTGTTTCTCTTGGAAACCGACTGACTGTTTGAAGGGCTTTAGCACGCGTCAGCCCGAGCTGAATAAAATTATGATTTAAAATATCAATGGGATAAGTTAACAACGAATGGTTCTTAACACCTCCGGCGCGGCTCGGGCTTACGGGTGCTTAAGCACAAGTTTCAGTCGGTTGGAAAGATATACACGCCGTCGTGGAGCGTTCTCTCTGTATTGGGATTCAAATGCGCTTGCCCTGGTTCTAAAAACCATTATTCTTGAATTCATGATGATGCTATGCTATAGGTATCACTGACAAGCAAAGGGTGCATTACCAGTTTGTTAATTTCTATCCAAGACTTTTTGGTTTCAGGTGTCAGGTGTCAGGTTTCAGCTAATTCGTTTCTTACTCCTGACACCTGAAATCCGATTGCAAGGCTTTCGCTCAAAAAATGAATAAGTTAATGGGTGAAAACCATTTTAACAAATCGGTAATGCTCCCCAAGCAAATGGTTTACAAAGAGAACTTAGGTTGCTTGACTGAAAATTTTAACCACAGGAATACATTTGAGTATTTCGAGGATTAAAATTTGAGCCTGACGCCGGTATTGGACAAAAGGGGACGTTTTGCAAAGGTCTCAGAGTAGAATTTTCGAAACGCTTAATTACGGCTGCCCGTACATCACCGGTGGTGAATTCGAAATTTAATAGAAAATAAGGCGTTATAATGGCAAACATACCGGTTATTGTTATCCAGCTTATTCATATTGAAGGACCTTTGAAAGGCGAAATCCAGGATTTTTCAGATCCTGAAATTTCCATCGGCCGGCATTCGTCCTGTCATGTCCAGTTCCCCAAAGACTTAAGGATTATTTCCCGGGAGCATGCCCGGATCATCAGGGAGGGAAATCGATTTAAATTGATGAACTTGAGTCAAAACGGAACCTATTTGAACGGAAAAAGAATCCCGGAAGCGTATTTGAAAGACGGGGATGTTCTAATGTTTGCCCAAGGCGGACCAAAGGTCAGTTTTTTAACCCGAATTGAAGAAGGTCGTCCGGCGGTGGATATTTCCACATCCGCTAGCCCTGAACCGCCCCAGGCGCCTCCGATCATCCCTCCTGCCGAACCACCCCCGGCGCCGCCGGTTCAAGCCAAACCACGGCCTGCTCCGGAAATTTCCATTCAAAACACACAGGTTCCGCTGATCATACAATACGGCCCCACGCTCCGGTCCTTTAATGAACTGCCCGTTACCATCGGAAAAGGCCCGGGCTGTGACTTTATTCTGGATCATCCGTCACTGCTCAATCAACATGCCCAGCTATTTTATAGCCAAAACCAATACTGGATCAAAGACCTGACCGGCCAACAGTCCGTATCCGTTAACGGTCAGCCAATCCATATTCAAGCCCCCCTGAATCCCGACAGCCGGCTGTCATTGAGCCCCCAGGGACCCAGGTTCCGATTTTTGGAAGGGGGCCGGCTGGCTGAAATTGAAGAACCTGTCCCCGAATTTCCGTCGGATGAGCTGCCCATGGAAGAAAGATCGTCTATTTTCACCGTACCCGGGAAGGATGAGCCTAAAAAAAAGGGCTCTATTTTTAAAAAATTATTCTCTTAGTATCGGATACCATCATGCAATTTCGTCCCATGCCGTTCAAGATTCTGGCTATGGCCCCCTTTGGACCAAATAATGGCCCTTGGACACAACCGCCGGTTCCTGTAGACAACATGGATATAGATGCAGCTATTGATAAATTGAGAATTTGCAGCTATTTTTCAATACCCGTTGATTTGTGCCCGGCCGGCGGATTGGAAATTAGATTTTCAAAATTAAAAGACTTCCATCCGGATACTATTCTTCAAAATAATTCTTTTTTAACACATCTTCTGGAAGCCAAAAATTATTTAACCGACCCTAAAACCAAAAGCCTCTCTGCACAGGAAAAAAATCAAGGGCTGAAAAAATGGTCTGATTTACCGTTAATCCGGATTGAATCAGAAAAAAAAGATCCCAAGACACCCTCAACCGGCACCTTGGATAATATCTTAGATATTGTGGCACTGCCCGGAGAAAGCCCTGGCCCGTCTCCTAAATTTCAAGCCGGTTCTGCTCAAATCGATGACATCCTTCAACAAGTTCTCAGTCATATTTTTACTCATGAGAATTTCAGGGCATCAGAGACCGCATGGCGGGGATTGAAATTACTCCTTCAACAAGGCGCCGGAGCTTCGGATATAAAACTTGAAATCGTCCCGGTAACCCTGGATACCCTGGAAGAGACCCTTAATAACCTGACGCCAAATTTGATTCATCATCTTCCTTCCCTGGTCCTTATCGATCTTCCCTTTGACAATTCTCCCCGGTGCATTGGACTTCTGGAAAAAATCGCTATATTTTCAGAAACCCTTATGGTTCCTGCTCTGGTATGGATCACCCCCCGATTCATGCATATGGCTTCCTGGAATGATTTAAATAAACTCCCTTTTCTTCCTCATTTTCTGGAAGAACCGGTTTTTGCCAAATGGCGAGGACTAAAAAATCAACCCGCAGCCAACTGGCTCACGGTTACCTGTAATCGGTTCCTGGCCCGTTATCCCTATGGAAACGAGAATACCCCCCGGAAATTTAAGTTCTATGAGTCCCTTCCTCTCTGGGCCGGACCGGTATGGGCGGCATCAGGTTTGATTGCTCAAAGTTTTGCCAAAACCGGCTGGCCCTCGATACCGGATCAGCGACCCAGCCTATTCCAACCGAGGTTTCTTTTACCGAAAACCGGATTGATCAATTTAAACGGGCTGGAATCATGCCTTTAGCTGCCATACCAAATAAAGACATTGTCTTTACACCCACAGAAACAACCATGGGCGGAGCTCCCCTCAGCTATCAGC
>JAFDEW010000120.1 GCA_019310125.1 Deltaproteobacteria bacterium
GACTTTTTTCAATAATATTTTATTATCTAAACAATCAATAAAGACCCGTCCTTAATTGGCGGGACAGTTTCGTTCTGAAGGAAATATCCATTTGTCAAAGTGGCAACCTGCAGTCTGGAACTATGAGAATTTTTTGAAAGGAGGGTGTCAGTATGGCTGATGGGATTGTAAAATGGTTTAATAGCGGCAAAGGCTATGGCTTCATTGAGCAGGAAGATGGTCCGGATGTATTTGTTCATCATTCAGGAATCAATGCAACCGGTTTCAAGTCTCTTAATGAAGGCGATCGAGTAACCTTTGATATAGAGCAGGGTCAAAAAGGTCCTGCGGCAGTAAATGTCACTGTAGTTTAGCTTCCAGTTTTAATCAGGAAAAGGGCATTCCCCAAAATATGAGGGGGTGCCCTTAATTTTTTTGTGGGAAATTTTTTCATGTTTTATGAAGGTATATTTCAGCCGTCGAAAAGGATGCTACCTTATTTCAACTGATGTGGCGCTTGCCGCCAGCAGATAAAAATGCTCGGCATAATCCTTGACCATTCGATCTGCGTTGAATCGCCAACCGAGACTTTGCATAGACCGCTTTATCCTCTGAACCCAGCGATGTGGAATTCCGCTTGTGTCCCGGTCGTAATAACACGGAATCACTTCTTTTTCGAGAACTTTATAGAGAGACTCGGCGTCCCTCTGATATTGTATGTTCGGATCGTTATGCATACCGCCGTCGCCGATGACGAAACCGTTCTTTCCATCATACGCTTCATTCCACCAGCCATCCAGAACCGAAAGAGTCAGACACCCGTTGAGAATTGCTTTCTGTCCGCTTGTGCCGCAAGCTTCGAGCGGCCGTCTGGGATTGTTCAGCCACACATCCACGCCTTGTACTAAATGACGGGCTACGTTGTAATCGTAGTCCTCGATGAAAACGATTCGCCTCATGTATTCGGGATTATAGCTAAATTTTGCGATACGCTGTAAAATCCGCTTGCCCTGGTCGTCCCGGGGATGGGCCTTACCGGCAAAAACGATCTGTATCGGTCGACGAGCAGCTCCGATCAGTTTCTCCAGACGCTCGAACTGGGACAAAATCAGATCTCCTCTCTTGTAGGTCGCAAACCTGCGTGCACAACCAATTGTGAGAACATTCGGATCAAGAATTTGCTCGATCTGTTGAACTATCTCCCGATAGCCCAAACGTTTCGCTTGCAGAAGTAACCGGCGGCGGACAAACCGAATGAGACTCATCTTTAGGCTCTGGTGTGTCTCCCACAACTCTCCATCATCAATCTCGTCTAACTTTTCCCAGACATCGGGATGCACCATCCGGGTTGGCCAATCTTGCGATAGACGCGTTTCCAAAAGCTGGTGCATTTGGGGTGCCAGCCATGACAATACATGGACTCCATTGGTAATGTGGCCGATGGGAACCTCTATTTCAGGCCGCTCAGGCCAGAGAGGATGCCACATCCGGCGACTGACATCCGCGTGTATTGCCGAAACTCCGTTTGCCCGGCGCGAGTTTTTCAAAGCCAACACCGTCATGCAAAAAGGTTCTGACGAGTCTCCCGGGTTGACGCGTCCTAAGGCCATAAAATCATCGTGAGAAAGTCCCAATTTTTCACGGAATATGCCGAGATGCTCTTCAACCAGCTCTGACGAAAATCGGTCGTGGCCGGCTGGAACCGGGGTATGTGTTGTAAAGACGGTATACAGCGATACGCGTCGGTGAGCACGGTCAAATGGTATCTGCTCGTATTCCATAACCCGACGGATCTCTTCGAGGATGGCAAAGGCGCTGTGTCCTTCGTTTAAATGCAGCACCCCTGGAAAATTGTTAAGCGCTTGCAGAATGCGAGCGCCACCGATTCCCAGTAGCAGTTCTTGTCGAATACGAAACTTATCGTCCCCGCCGTAAAGTCGTGAAGTCAATTCGCGATCTTCGACTGAATTGCCCTCTACGTTGGAATCAAGAAGCAGCAGACGAACCCGTCCCACCTGAAGTTGCCAAACCCGAGCCTGGAGTGAGCCGCTCCGGGTATCAACTCTTACGATTAAAGGCTGACCGTTTGGCTCCGTAACGGTTTGCAAGGGCAATGTGTTGATATCGAGATCTCTGTAATCTTCTTCCTGCCAACCGTCCTTGTTCAATCTTTGGCTGAAATAACCTTGGTGGTAAAGGAGTCCTATCCCGATTAAGGGAATCCCTAAATCAGAAGCGCTTTTAAGATGATCTCCCGACAAAACACCTAAACCCCCGGAGTAGATCGGTATGGATTCATGTAAGCCAAACTCGGCGGAAAAATAGACGACCTGCCGGTTGTGCAGATTGCTGCAATTCACAGCCCCCCATGTCTTACGCTTTTCCATATATTCATTCAGCCGCCGGAAGGCGTAATTGATCCGGCTGTGAAGCACCAGTTCAGCCGATCGTTTCTCGACTTGCTCCGGTGTAATCTGATTCAAAAAAGCTATCGGGTTGTGGCTCAACTGTCGCCAAAGATGCGCGTCCAGGTCTGTGAAGAGACGAATAACCTCTGGATGCCATGTCCACCAAAGGTTCTGAGCCAGTGCGCGAAGTCTATTATGAATATGGTTGGCCGGAGTTGACATTACAACCTCCTTTACTTTGGTCAAATGGATGAATTCTTATCAGATATTGCTAAAAGTGAATATTTTCAATAAAGTATCCACCCTCAGAGAGGGTGGATATTTTATTGAAATGCAGCGCTACATTGAATTTCTAATATCGGCTGGGTCATTCTACCTTTTCAAATTCATCTTTGCCGACACCGCAGATTGGACACTCCCAATTATCGGGCAGGTTCTCAAATGCTGTTCCTGGAACGATGCCGCCCTCTTCGTCTCCCAGCGCAGAATCATAGATGTAGTCGCAAGGAATGCAGCGCCACTTGTCCATTGCACAGCTCCTATTCCCGGTATAACTAGTTTCCGGCCATCATGGCTGCAATATCTTCCTCGACAGTGCCTATGGGTTTGATATCAAACTTCTCTACCAACACTTTGGCCACATTGGGGGAGAAAAAGCCCGGCAGCGTCGGCCCTAGCCGAATGCCCTTGACACCCAGAAACAGCAAAGCCAGGAGCACGGCTACGGCCTTTTGTTCGTACCAGGCGATATCATAGGAGACCGGCAGGTCGTTGATATCCTCCAGGCCGAACACCTCTTTCAGTTTCAGGGCTATCACTGCCAGAGAGTAGCAGTCGTTACACTGACCGGCGTCAAGAATTCTCGGAATGCCGCCGATATCGCCGAGATCAAGCTTGTTGTAGCGATACTTGGCACAACCGGCGGTTAAAATCACCGTATCCTGCGGCAGTGCTTTGGCAACTTCGGTGAAATAGTTTCTGCCCTTTTGACGACCGTCACAGCCGGCCATAACCACAAAGCGTTTGATGGCACCCGATTTGACCGCCTCTACCACTTTATCGGCCAGGGCAAGCACCTGGTGGTGGGCAAACCCGCCAACGATTTTACCAGTTTCGAGTTCCTCGGGAGAATCGCACTTTTTAGCAAATTCGATAAGTTCCGAAAAATCCTTTGCGCCGCCTTCGGGTCTGTCCGGTATATGCTTAACATCTGGATAACCGGTCATTCCGGTAGTAAAGACCCTGTTCTGATAGGTATTGTTCTTTTTTATAGGGATAATACAATTTGTGGTCATAAGAATCGGACCGTTGAAGGATTCAAATTCCTTGTTTTGGTGCCACCATGAGCCACCGTAGTTGCCCACGAAATGATCATACTTTTTAAATGCCGGATAGTAATTGGCCGGTAGCATTTCGCCGTGAGTATACACATCCACGCCCGTACCTTGGGTCTGCTTGAGCAGCTCTTCCATGTCCTTAAGATCATGACCGCTGATCAAAATCCCCGGATTGCTGCCTACCCCGATATTAACTTCGGTGATTTCCGGATGACCGTAAGCCGAAGTGTTGGCTTCATCCAGAAGAGCCATAGTATTCACCGCCATTTCTCCGGCTTTCATGACCAGCCCGATCATGTCGTCCACCGGCAGGTCCATTGTGGTGGAAGCCAGGGCTTCCATGATAAAGTCGTAGATTTCGTCTTTTTCAAATCCGAGAATGGCGGCATGATCCGCATAAGCGGCAATCCCTTTCAAACCGATGATTAACAGCTCCCTGAGAGATCGAACATCTTCGTTCTCTGTGGAAAGGACGCCGACCGATTTGGCTTTTTCCTGAAATTCTGACATATTATCGGAAAACCAGGTCGCAGAATGATGAAGCTCTTCATCAAAATCCTTGCCGTATTTTTCCCTATAGGCGGCCAAGAACTTGTTTTTAAGCGCTTCTCTGCGTTTTAACCCCTCTTTTATCAATTCAATAAAACGGTCATTGTCCCAGTTGGCATTGGTGATGGTGGCAAAAAGTGCTTGTGCCGCAAACAACCCGTTTTCCTTGTTTGAAATACCGAGTTCGCAGGCTTTTTGGCCGTAAACCGCAATGCCTCTTAGTACATAGATTAACAGATCCTGAAGGTTTGCCGTGTCCTCCGGTTTTCCGCAAACACCCTTGATGGTACAGCCGGTATTTTTGGCTGTTTCCTGACATTGAAAACAAAACATAATTTTTCCTCCTTTTTGGGTAGTTTAACAATTGCTTTTTATTAACCTTTACATTTTCTTTTTAAATGCCAGTTTATCTCTACCCTTTACCACAGGCAATTTCATTGACTTAGGTCAAGAAAAGAAAAATACAAAGGAATACGGTCTTTCCTCCCCACCCATAGGAGCCGATGATGGAAAGGAATTTTGTTTTGGGCCGCAGGGCATTGGCCAGAAAGCCGCAGTAGGCTGCAAGGGGATGAGGACCGGCAAATCGGGCCAGAATCAGGTGCGGCTTAAATATGGTCATTCCAAAATTATTGTTACTACAACTAGCCAAAGAAACGCAAATATTAAATCCAAAGAGAAAGCTGTTGCTCAATTGTTTTTCGAATTCGCCAATCAGGACTTTGTAACCGTAAAATAGCGGCAGTGCGATGCAGATGTCTTTCCATGACCTAATATATTTAGTAATATCAGAAATTTGTTATACTTATTAGATATCGATCGCTCTTGTTAAAAATTATTGCATAGTCCAGATTTGCCCCGACCCTGCATCTTGTGTTTGTCATTTTCCTCTAATTCCGGTTTTCCGGTCAAGGTTCCGTGGCTCAATCGGCACCCGTCATCAAACGAATATCATTGAAAATTTGTTTTGTAAATCGCAATAATTTTAAGCGTCAATTTCTTAAACTGTAAGGCAGAAACCTTGAATTCCCTATGAAGAAATTAGGGTTGGTACTTATACAATATATTGTCTTTAGTAGCAATAATCCAGTTGTCGTAATAAATGGGTTGGTCTCTACGTTTTACTTAACTAATCAAAATAATAAGCTGTTATGCCTATAGAGCTGCAACTTTTTTTATTTACAATTCCGGATTATTTGGATATTATTGGGAGCAAGTTGAGATGTATAAAATGATGATATAATTAAAAGAGAGTTACATGAAAATTGAATCCGTTCCAACACGTGGTAGAACCTTAGACCATGCCGCTTTTGTTTATGATTTTTTTGAGCCTATCCTTTTGCTCGGCAAGCAGGCTGAGTATGATCGACATATTGTTTCACTGCTTGAACTCAAGACGGAAGACAGAGTTCTTGATTTAGGTTGTGGTACCGGTGTGCTGACCCGGATGATTGCCGACAAGCTTGATGCCAAAGCCGGTGGCGTTTCTCTGGGAATCGATGCCGCAGCCAAGATGATTCGGGTTGCCAGAAAAAAGAGAGAAAGCGAAACCTGCCGCTTCGAGGTTGCCGCCGCCGAAGACCTGCCTTTTGAAACCGCATCTTTTGACGCAGCGGTTTCAAGCCTTTTTTTCCACCATGTCCCCCTTGACCTGAAACAACAATCTCTTTCAGAAGCCTATCGGGTGTTACGTCCTCAAGGCAGACTTGTCATTGCGGATATGCACATCCCGACGACTTGGATGGGGGCACTGGTGTCCCATGTTTCTCGATGGTTTTTTTTACAGCCCCAGATCGGGGAAAACATCAGAGGTGTCTTACCGTCTCTTATTGAAAACGCCGGTTTTGATCCGCCCAAACATGTTCATACGTATTTTGGATATATCGCCATATTCATAACTCAGAAGGCCGACTGAGCAAAATGACAGATATTATTGAACACATAAAAAATATCCAACAAAAGCGTAATAAACATTTACGAAAAATTGATCCTTTTGCGAAGCTGGAAGATGAATTGTTTATCGCACTTTCTTTATACTGGTCAAAAGCTGAGAATATTCTAAAAGGAAGCGGCATCAATCTCCTTCATCCCGGTGACGATTTTTTCTCCCTGGAAAAGAATTTTTTTTCCGCGCTTTTTCTTTATTCTTATCATCGAGCAAATATTTCAAAACAACGTCGAATCTTTTATTCAGCTATTAACCAGTGTATACGGGGACTGGTGACGGGCTGCGACAACATCCTGGACGATGAGTACAAAAAAACTCTTGAAACAGATTTGCCCGAACAGGGGGTCAGATTTCGATCAGTTCTGGATATCTTGGTCTCTGACCGTGTACTTTTTGAAATCCTTATTAAAGGGTATCAGGATAATGAATATAATATCGAGAAAGTATTAAAAGCCAGTATTGCTTCTTTGCATGCTCTAACCCCGAGTGGTGCCCAGGAGGCTTCAGAAGAAGGCGGTATCCAAAAAATACTCCAACCGGATCAAGTTCTTCAATTGATACATCATTATAAAACCGGATTACTTTTTCAGTGTCCTTGGGCCGTTCCTTGTATCATAGAAAGTTTTGAAAAAGAGACCGTTGCGCTTTTGTTGGATGCGCTGTACCAAATCGGTATGGGATGCCAGATTATGGATGATATGGTTGATCTATCAATGGACATGCGGAAAAGAAACCACAATTATGTGGTCTCCCTGATCCACTATGGTTCAGACTCTGATGATTGGAACCGATTAAAATCCTCAATAGGATTGAATCCGGGACCTGATGAAATCAAAAACCTGCTATTAGAATTCCCTTATGCCAGGAAAGTCGCAGTGACGTCTGCTCGAACATTTCTTTTAAAAGGCCTCAAAACTCTCTTTGATACCAACAACCAGTTTCTTATAGAACCTGCTATCTCGTTTCTTTCGAGAAGAATCGGTGCAGATCTAATGATGTCCGACACCTAAAACCTGCATAACTGATCTCTAAGGTTTGTTATTGTTATATGATGACAAGATATTACACTCTTTTTGGCAAATTTGGACTTTCATCAAAATAAAGGCATCCTGTATTTTATTTTTTCGAGATTAGTTACCCTGCTGGATTGCCGCATTCACCGGATCTGCTGCGTTATCGAGCGGTTGCGGTAGTACACTACAGCTTCACGCTCGATGCCTTGCATCTCCGGCAAATGCGACAATTGCAGAATTTAGGTGATATTGAAATATGACCTTCAAATATTTGAAATTTTGGATTCGAACCGCCTTTGTTTTCCTCTTTCGGTCGGGGCGCTCTACCGTAACGCTTTCGTTAATGGTTGTTATGGCTGTTACGGTCTTGATCTTTTTATCTGCTCTAGCAGTCGGCATCAATGATGCGATGATACGAAATTCCGTAGGCCTTTATTCAGGTCATATCTCCGGCTTTTCTCTTCCCCAATCTTTAGATACTCAAAGATTGAAAATCCATGGAGTGGTCAGCGTTCTCAAGCGAATTTCAATTCCAGGGATACTTGACCACCGCAATCTGGAAAAAGACTGTTTCAGGAAAATTTCTTAAAAATGCTGATAGAACGGTGTTCTTAAGCCACCAGTTGGCTGATAAATTAGAAGTTCAGCCGGGGGACAGTGTGCGATTCGGCTTGGAATTAAATAAAAATCAGGTTCCATTTATTGTCTCGGGAATTTACAAAACCGGAATAGACTATCTGGATCGAGGAATTGCCTTTTGTCCCTTTGAAGTCCTTCCGGTTAAAATGGACACCTGGGAAGCTGCTATTTTTATACGGGAAGGATTTGAACCCGAGTCTATCATTGCTGAATATCGAACTTTGCTGCCTGAATCAGCG
>JAFDEW010000450.1 GCA_019310125.1 Deltaproteobacteria bacterium
CACCCATTCCCATGAAAACAATGTTACGCACATCGGATCCGAAATTTTTGCGGGCGGCATACACCTGCCCCACAATTTCCTGGACGGTAAGGTTGCGCGAAAGCCCTTCTTTGGCGGTTTCGCAGAACCGGCACCCCATCCGGCACCCGGCCTGAGTGGATACGCAAACGGTTTTGTGCCGTACCATGGAAATGACAACCGATTCCACCGCTATGCCGTCAGAAAACCGCGTTACGAACTTGACAACCCCTTCCTGCTCTTTTTTTCTGACCACCCGGCCGGTTTCCGTCTCGACCGCCCGGCAAAATAGAGAGGCAAACTCCCCGGAAGCGGCCATATCCTGCGAAGCGGCCATATCAGTATTCATCCGGCCGTAAAGCTGGCGGAAAATGGCCGTGGCATGATATTCACCTTTTCCGTATTTGCGGGCGAGTTCTTCGACCAGGTTCTCGTATGTAAACTCAAATATCTTCATCGCTAATTTATCTGTATATGGTGAATTCACCAAAAATAATACATTTTATTTGTGATACGGTGATTCCTTAGCCCGCATATTGTATAAAATTTTTCGTCGCAATATTGCACTGTATAAGCGCCTTTGCATTGCGTAAACGCAATACCACCTCCAGCACCTATTCTGTCACAAGACAACCCATCATTTCATAACTGTTTGCTTTTTATTCATTCCAAAGCCATAGGTTTTTACCTTCTAAATATGACGTTTCGCTCTTGCCAACCGCGTCTCCCTATTTCCGTTATTTTAGGTCCAAAAAAGCCATTATTGCCATGTTTTAAGCCCTCTTTTTATCTACATGTTCATTGTTATCAAATGCTTGGCTTGGCCCGATCCCCAGCCCCAAAATGGTTACATTTGTCAAGTTATTTACTTATTTATGGACGTCCCGCATATCCCCTTTTCAAGACTTCATGGGTTAAGACGGAAATTGGTTTTTTGGACATCTTCCGATCTATAGGAGAAGTTTTTTCTTGACGAGCTAAGGCCATATAAATGTTTGCTGAACGCATCTATTTTGAAAAATAGTTCACATTTTCAAGATGCTGAAAATCTGAATCTTGCGTCCAAATCACACATCTGTATTTTTGTGCCGTAGCCAAAATGATACTATCCGCCATGGGAAGATTATGCTGCAGGCTCAGTTTAGCAGCGATCAAAGCGATATTTGCGGTAAGTTCGACAACTTTTCCCTTTTGCATTGCAGCAACTGCTTGAAGTGCTTCATTTTCATCAGTCTCTCTAAGCACAACCTTGAAAACTTCGTAGATCGTAATGACAGGAACAATCAAGGAGGATGTATCATTCAGGGGAGGCAAGTAATATTTTGCATTCGGTCCATCGGAAAAATATTCCAGCCAGCCTGAGGAATCAATAATATTCATACCCGATCTTCCTCACGTTCGATATGCGTATCGATTCCCTTGAGGAATCCTCTGAGTTCAGAAATATCCCTGTCCGGTATCAGTTCAATTCGCCCATCATATTCGATCACTATCATTTTCTGCCCAGGCCGCAGTCGTAATGTATCCCTGATTTCTTTCGGTATAACCACCTGATATTTAGGGGATACTGTGACGGTTTGCATGTTGCACCTCCAATCGATAAGGTTTCGGTATTACGTTACCTCGATCGATAAAAAATGTCAACCTTTGTTACTAAGACCTTTGGGCGGCCAGGTCTGGTTCTTTATGGAATGTTAATCCTCAAAATCGAAAAACTCGCCAAAGTCATTTGGAATAGAATCTTCCCAGATTCTTTCTTTAAGAAGTTCGTAAACATTGAAAACTATCGGGCAGATCGAATAATTATCTATTACACCGATTAGCCTGAAAACAAAGTCTTCTTTATGTAAGTGGGGATAAGATCTACAATCTTTTGGACGACATTTATATTGAGTACAAATATTGTTTTCTAGAAAAGGGCAAGGCAATCTACTAAAGGTAAAATTTCCTTCAGCGGTCTTTTTTAAGAATTGTTTCTTGAATTCAGCGATAGACATCCCAATGTTATCAGTTAATTCCTTAATATCATTTCCATCTAATAAAGGGCTCACTTTCTTGCAGCAATTAGCGCATTTCGTACAGTCTATTTCCGACGAAACGTAATCAAACAATTCATGAACAATTGAATCTAACTCTTCGAGTGGAATATCGTAGCCTTTTAAAAATGCACGGAACTCCCAGTTTTCATCTTTTTTTAACTTGGACGCTCTTTCTATTTTATTTAGATTCGTTTCCATTATTTCAAAGCCGATTAAATAAGGGTGGCCCTGAGGCACGTCCATAATTAAGTAAATAGTTCGTACTTAAGATAAAGTAATTTACTTGTTTATGGACGTC
>JAFDEW010000451.1 GCA_019310125.1 Deltaproteobacteria bacterium
TCAGCATTTTGCGTCACATCTGACCGGAAAACTGAAACCGGATCGGGAATCTTTTGAGCATGTTCTTCAAAGCCTTAATTGTGATCCGCCAGCCATTCTTTTCTTGGATGATAATGAAATGAATGTTAAGGCTGCAAGATCCGTTGGAATCATCGCATACCGAACCCAAGGTGCACAGGAAGCTGAAAAAATTTTAGAGAAAATGGGAATTTTAACCTAACTCTTTAAGAGGTTAAAATGACAACCGTTACGTACAGTAGGTGGCGATCCCTGTCTTATACGTCCTTGTTGTTTATTTGCTGCGGGGTCGCCTTTTGCGGATATTTGGGTTCAAACATGCGGCTTCCCGTGGTACCCCTTTATGCGCGATCTATCGGTGCGGATACGGTTCAAGTTGGAATCATCAATTCCGCTTTTTTGCTCATGGCAGGAATACTGTCTTTGCCCATGGGCATCCTCTCCGACCGCTTCGGACGTAAACTTTTTGCCTGTCTGGGTCTTATAGTGCTGTCCGTAACTTCATTTTCACTCTATTTTAGCAAAACTCCCATGCAAATCATGTGGATCTACCTTTTTTTCGGCGCCGGACTGGCCGCGTTCGGTCCGACCATGATGTCCTTTGTGGCTGATTTTTCCCCGGCCACTCATCTTGGACGCTCATATGGCTGGTATACAACGGCCCTTTACACCTCAATGAGTTTGGGTCCCGCAGTTGGGGGATTCGTGGCTCAACACAGGGGATTCCTCCAGGTTTTTCTTATTTCCGGCGCCATCATTTTCTTAACTTTCTGGGCTGTCCTGATTTTCTTGCCCCCAACCCATCTGGTTATTGCCGACAGACCCGAAAAGCGAAACCCCTCGATCATTGTCAGAGAGCTTTTGAAAAATCGCCCGCTCCTGAGTTGCTGGCTGGTTACTCTTGGGGGATGTTTCGCTCTGGGAATGTTTATCACCTTTCTTCCTCTCCACGCTCAAAACCAAAGACTGAGCGTATGGCAAATCGGTCTTGTTTTTGCCGCCCAGGGTCTCTCCAACGCGTTATCCCGGATTCCCTTTGGGTATCTGAGCGATAAAGTTGCAAATCGCAGCACCCTCGTTGTTATAGGACTTATCGGATTTTCCGCATCCATGGCGGGTTTTGCAATATCCAAGACCACGATTCATTTTGTGACATTTGCCGTTGCATTCGGAATTAGTATGGGGTTGGCCTTTACTTCCGTGGGCGCCCTGATTGCTGAAGTGGTTCCTATTGAGTCCCGCGGACTGGCAATGGGTTGCTATAATACCTGCATCTATTTTGGAATGATGCTAAGTTCTGCCTCCATGGGAACGATTATTCGCAAAATCGGCTTTGAACACGGATTCTTCATTACAGCATTGGTAAACTTGGTTTTGGTGGGTTTTTTCTATCTTCTCATGAAAGAATTTTCCCGGATAAAAGCAAAAACTCGTTGACGGTTCCGGGGTTCAGAGACATAAGCGCTAAGTTATTTTTTACGCCGGAAGGCAAGAAAAAGATGAACATCCAACATCGAACGTCCAACATCCAATTTTGAATGAACGACAAAAACAAAGGGCAAGATTTTTCTTGCGAGTATCAAAACGGCTGAAAAGATAAATAGTTATTGTATGTTTGTTTTTCATTCGATGTTAAAATAATTTGAGGAGCGAAGCGACATCATTATTCGATGTTCGATGTTCAATGTTCGATGTTGGACGTTCATCTTTTAATATCTTCGATGTTCAGGTCTGTAGTTACAAAAAGGCACAGCCCGCTGAGTGATCTCTCGGCGGGCTTGGGTGGTTATTAAAAATGTGTGCCGGTTATATGTCGAAATAAAGGAAAAATTCGTGCGGATGCGGACGAAGTTTTACTTCATTCACCTCGTTTTCAATCTTGTATTCAATCCATTTCTCGATAACATCTTTGGTAAAGACATCCCCTTTCAATAGAAACTCGTGATCTTCCTGCAAAGCGGCAAGTGCTTCATCCAGAGATCCTGGTGCGGAAGGTATATCCGCCAGTTCCTCGGGGGACAGTCCGTAAATGTCTTTGTCCAACGGTTCGCCCGGGTCAATCTTGTTTTCAATGCCGTCTATCACGGCCATAAGTATGGCGGAAAACGCCAGGTAACCGTTGCAGGAGGGATCCGGTGTTCTGAACTCAATCCGTTTGGCCTTAGGCGACGCCGAATACATGGGAATCCGGATGGCCGCACTGCGGTTCCTACTAGAGTACGCCAGGTTTACCGGCGCTTCAAAGCCAGGTACCAGCCGTTTGTAAGAATTGGTGGTCGGATTGGTAATGGCACACAGTGCGCTGCAATGTTTTAGTATTCCACCAATGGCATAAACCATTATCTTGAAAAAGAGGCTTGGGCATAAACGTTACGACGCGGTTATGTTTGTAAGCCACATTTTTGAGCACGTACTTGAACCACACCAATTGGTCGCCCATTTGGATCAGCGGTTTAAACCGCATGTCGATCTCTGCCTGTCCGGCAGTCGCAACCTCATGGTGCTGACATTCAACATCTATTCCCAGATCTTGTAACGTCAAAAGCATTTCAGTCCGGATATCCTGAAACTTGTCCATGGGTGGAACCGGGAAATACCCCTCTTTGTGTCGCGGTTTGTAACCAAGATTGGGGCATTCCTCTCTTCCGCTGTTCCAAATCCCTTCAACTGAATCGATCTCGTAAAACGCACGATTGCTGGATGATTCAAATCGAATATCATCAAAGATGAAAAATTCGGCTTCAGGCCCGAAGAAGGCGGTATCCCCAATTCCGGTGCTTTTGAGATAGGCTTCCGCCTTTATGGCAATATTGCGAGGGTCTCTGGTATATGATTCAAGGATCCATTTTGGCGGTGGCGGCGTCCGGCACCACGAGCATGTCACTGGCGTGTATGGGCTGCCACCCCCGGATACTCGATCCGTCAAAGCCGAAGCCGTCTTCAAAACTCGACTCCTCCAACTCACTCAAAGGAACCGTGAAGTGCTGCCATACCCCCGGAAAATCCATAAATCTTAGATCAACGACCTTTGCTTCATTTTCTTTCGCAAACTCCAATACTTGTTTTGGTGTCATAATATGATTCCTCCTTACTGTTAATTTTTTAAAAGCGGATTTTATTGTAATCGTCTTTGTTTTTGTCTTTCATTCATCATTTTTACCCCGTGAAACTTTTTTTCTATTTCACTGGGGCGATGTTGGAAGTTCGATGTTCATTCGTCTTTTGGGAACTCCGCTGCCTAAGCTTCGCCATTTCTTTCTCAATCACCATTCGTTGTTTAAAGATTTCTTTTTCATTCATCATTCGATGTTGGATGTTCGATGTTCAATGTTCATCTTTTTTAGTTAGCTTTCTGAACCCATGCCCAACTCCACTATATTGCATCCTTGCCTTTTTCACCGGTCCGAACCCGAATCGCCTGCTCAACGGGAAATACAAATATTTTTCCATCGCCGATTTTGCCGGTATTGGCGGCATCCTGAATTTTGCTGACAACTTCATCAACCCGGGATGCTTCTACAACGATTTCGATCTTGACCTTGGGGATAAAGTCCACAACATATTCGGCACCGCGATAGATCTCTTTATGCCCTTTTTGCCGTCCATACCCTTTTACTTCCGATATGGTCATGCCCTGGATGCCGATTTCATTGAGTGCTTCTTTGACATCATCCAGTTTAAAGGGCTTGATGATAGCTTCGATTTTCTTCATGATCTCACTCCTTTCAATGATTAGTCGATCTCAAACGCTCTTTCACCATGGATGGAATTGTCTAATCCTAAAATCTCATTTTCTTCATCCACCCTGAGCCCGCCGGTTATAAACCGGGTTATATGAATAACAATGAACGTTGCAATCGCCGTATAACCGGCCGTACCAACAATGGATATGATCTGAATCCAAAGTTGTTTCGGGTTTCCAAAAACCAATCCTTTGGCTCCTTCGGTAATGGCCGGATTGGCAAAGACCCCGGTTGCCAGGGCGCCCCACACACCGCACATGCCGTGTACCCCGAATGCATCCAGAGAATCGTCATAACCCAGTTTTTGTTTTAGCACGGCAACACTGTAAAAACCAAGTACCCCGGCAACCAGCCCGATAACCAGCGAAGCCGGCATGTCGACAAATCCTGCCGCAGGCGTAATGGCAACCAGTCCGGCCACAACCCCTGAGGCGATTCCCAATAAGGTTGGTTTT
>JAFDEW010000121.1 GCA_019310125.1 Deltaproteobacteria bacterium
CGTTTTCCACCATGGATCAGAACAATCGATTGTGCGTTTATTGGTCAGGGTTATGCTTTTTAGCCCTACGCTGCGAAGAACCGGGCAAAGCTCATAGTTGGTCTTAAATGGACCACCGATCGACTTTCCTTCATTCGTAAACGTACCCCCCGAACCATCCGCAGTTTTAAAACGACCCCCTTCAGGTGCCGCAGGGTGCATTATGTACGCATCTTTTACCACCGGTCCGCTCGTGGTAAACGTTTTTGTAAGGTGGATCAAATACAGAGAACCGAGGCGAACCATCGGCGGTTTCTTTAATTTGATCTCTTTACCGAGTTTATATTCTTTACCGCCGACTTTAGCCACCAGGTATAGTTTCGGGCGTGCTAACCGATTGTAGCGCTCTTCCAAATCTTTTACCTCTGTCTCCAACCTCTCGAGTCCCAGCTTTTTTGTATCAAACGGTCCAAACACTTTCGTTTTCACCAGAGGTTCATTGCTATTGCCGCCATAGTACTCAAGGCGTCTCGGCTTCTCTCTCTCAAAATCACTTTGTGTTCCGAGATGCAGCCAGCCCACATCGTTACTCCATACGAACCATTTCTCACTTCCTTGGGCCGTCGGCGACAGAAATCCCAATGTCAACATGACCAGGAAAAACAATGGGATCGATCTTCTCAACAAAACCGTCATGGGAACCTCCCGTATTGCTGTTGCATGGTTTGATGCAAAATTAAATGTATTGGCTATCACAACCGTTGATTCAACATCTGTAAATGGTGTCTTGCCTTGAATAGCAAATAATATGCCGCTGTTCAAGTTTGACGGTCTCGTAAAAACTCAAAATTAAGACCTTACCCCGTTGTTTTCACAATGTTGCACCCACATGATCTCCAACCACACCGTCTCAATGTCCGGATCAGTCCATTCAACCCTGTGTTTAAGGTGGGCCGGGATATTTATATAATCACCGGCTGTTAACTCAATGATGGTGTCATTGTCTTCAAACAATAAACCGGCACTACCTTTTAGCAGAATTACCCATTCATTTTGATCCTGATCATACCAGAAATCTTTGGGCGAAGCATGTCCTTTTGATATGATCCGTTTGACTTTAAAGGTCTTTGTTATCAAAATATCTTGGAATAATTCCTGGGGGATGTTAGCGGGAATGGATGAATAAATGTTTTGGATATCGTTCATCAGTCTTTATCTTTCATAAATTTTAAACAGTTATACTGTTCCCTATGTTATCGTCTATTTAAATTGCTATAATCACTGACCAGGGGGACCCCGACGGTCCCTCCAGGTTTCATTACAATTAATTATAAAAATTTTACAACCATAAATTTTTCAATGTTACGATTTCATCCGTGTCCTTAAAAAAAACGGACAACAAATTTAAATAAATGAGGGGGCGGGGAGTTTTTCTTTTAGAGCCCCAAATTAAGCAGAATGAATGATCAGCAACGAAACCGTACACTGTTTGAATGCATTAGGGATCGTTGCGAAAAAACAGCGCTTTGATAAATTCTTAATGAAAAGATGAAAAATGTTATCTACTTAACCTATTTATTTAAATATTGATACACTGTTTTTTCGTTACGAGCCCTTATGCATGAGTTTGTACGGTGTAGTTGCTGATTATTTATGGAGCGGTTAAATTAAAAAAACTCCCCGAACCCTCAAATAATTAGGATGCGACGGGAGCATTACCGATTTGTTAAAATGGTTCTCACGCATTAACTTATTTATTTTTAACGAAAACCTTGCCATCGGGTTTCGAGTGTCAGGTTTCAGGTGTCAGGAATCGCCAGACCTGACACCTGAAACCTGACACCAAAAAGTCTTGGAAAGCTATTAACAAACTGGTAATGCACCCGAGGAGATACGACCCCAATGTTCTTTTTTATTTATAGAAACTCAGATTGTGGTATGTTTGTACAATTGGAAAATACACATATGAGGAATGACCATGCTTAAAAACACATTCATTCACATTCCCGGAATAGGGCATATAACAGAACAGCGGTTATGGGAATCCGGAATTCAGCAATGGGATCAATTCACCGATAATCACTCAATCCGCCTTTCACCGACAAAGATGGATACCATAACCACCTGTCTTGAACAGTCGTATCAGCATTTAACGACCGGGAACCCAAATTATTTTTCAGAACAGTTGCCGGCTAATTTACACTGGCGGTTTTTTCCTGAATTTAGAGACTCAATTGTATATCTTGATATTGAAACAACCGGATTGGAAAGTTGGAGCAATAAAATAACAACGATTGCTTTATATGACGGGAATTCAATCTATCATTATGTCAACGGACAAAATCTTGACGATTTTGTTGATGACATTAAAAGATACAAAGTTATTGTCACATACAACGGGAAAAGTTTTGATGTCCCATTTATCGAGAGCTATTTTGGAATTACACTTAATAGTGCTCATATCGACTTGAGATATATTCTCAGCAGCCTGGGGTACACCGGCGGTCTTAAGCGCTGTGAAATTCAATTGGGGATGGACCGGGGAGATCTGTCTGGCATAGACGGTTATTTCGCGGTACTGCTTTGGTTTGAATACCGGAGAAATAAAAATCAAAAGGCGCTGGAAACATTGCTGGCATATAATATCCAAGATGTTTTGAACCTGGAGAATTTAATGGTGATCGCCTACAATTTGAAAATCAAGGATACACCGTTTTATGAAAATCAATTGCCGGAACCGGTTTTTTTGCCGGAAAATCCGTTTAAGGTTGATCTGGAAACTGTAGAGAGGATTTTCGCGGACCCTTGATGCGCAAGAGATCGGTGCAGATCAAGTAAAAAATCGCTCAATTTAGGTTGAAGCATCGATTTGTATAAAGAACCCGCTTATGTTACAGGGAATCGTCTGGTAAGGCAGGAATATTTAACGGTTGGATCTTATGTTCGGTGAGGACTGATCATGAAACATCATATTGCGGTTATCGGTGCCGGCCCACGGGGCACCTATTGTTTGCGCAGGATAGCCTTGTACCTGAAAAAACATCGGCTTAAGCACCCGGTTCATGTTCATATTATTGAAAAATCGGGTAATTTTGGTGGCGGCGGTATTCATTCCATTACTCAGCCGGACTATCTTTTGTTAAATACCATCGGCACACAGATCACGGCTTTTGGTGACGACGACCAAGAAGCACGCGCTTCCGACGCCAGAAAAACCCTTCACGGATATCTGATGGATCAGGGAATTTCCATTGGCCCCAATGACTATCCCTCACGGGCACAGCACGGAAGATATCTCGCAGACATGATGGACTGGACCCAAGCGCATCTTCCACCGGGGGTTTTTGTTCATCGCCACCGTGCTAGTGCAATGGATATCGAATCCGGCCCCGTCACCGACCAGCAGATTGTTCTGGATAACGGCACTTCCATTCCTGCTGATGAGATAATCCTGCTGACAGGGCATGGCAAAAGCCGGGTTGTCCCCGGATCCCGCCCCGCAGCCTGGACCTCTTTTTCAGAAAACCAGCAAAATAAGGGGAATCGTACAAGTTACGTTCACCTTGTCTATCCTATAGATGCAAAGACCCGGTATGTGGAACCCGGAGATGTTGTTTATGTGATCGGCATGGGCTTGACGGCCGTAGATGTTGTCAAAACATTTACCATGGGCAGAGGCGGCAAATTTGAACACGGTGGATATATCCCGAGCGGCCAGGAGCCATTTATCATCCTGGCGTCACGACTGGGCCTTCCCTACTCGGCCAGGGCACACAATCAAAAAACCGATCAGTACAAAGGTAAAATACTCACGCCCGAAAAGGTTTTAAAACTGAAAGCACAAAAGGGCAAAGTCGATTTTGAAAAAGACCTGATGCCGCTCATCATACGGGAAATGGGTTATGTTTATTACACGACGTTAATGGGAAAACAGATGGGGGATCAATTTTTAAACTGCGCTTCGGATGAAGCGCGCAGACGATGGATTTCCGAAAATGTTGCCGCGGAAGACCGGTTTTCGTGGGAAGATCTTGAAAATCCATTCAGGGAAATCGAATCACAAACACCGCCCGGTCACCCCTGGTTTTCTTCCATGGAAAAATATACCCGTTATGTCATAGAGTATATTCGGCGTGACGTAAAAGAAGCGGAAAAAGGCAACCTTACCAGCCCGTTGAAGACGGCCGTGGATTCAGTGTTGCGGGATTTGCGCGATACATTGAGGCTGGTTGTCGATCGTGGTGGACTGACGGCCAGCTCTCACCGTTACCTTGATAAAATGTTTAACCGTGTCAATAATCGTGTTGCCGTAGGCCCCCCCGTGTCGAGCACACGGGATTTGCTGATATTGGCGGAAATGGGGCTTGTTTCCTTTTCCGGGCCCAGCCCGAAATTAAGCATGAATGAGGACACCGGCCAGTTTTTCATCCAGAGTGATCAGATCGCAGGATCCACCCGGTCCGTGCAGCATGTACTCAACGGCAGAATTCACAGTGTGGATAATAAAAACGACACCTCACCCCTGATTCAAAACCTGTTCCGGCGGAAAATGATACGAACCTTTGTCAACAAGGATGATACCGGCGTTTACGAACTCGGTGGTCTGGATGTGACCGATGATTTCAACATTATCGGCAGCACCGGTCGACCCCACCCTCATGTGTGTGCGCTTGGAATCCCGGTTGAGGGTAAATTCTGGTTCAATGCGGCAGATGCCCGGCCGGATGTAAACTCCAATTCCATTGCCCAGCTGAGCAAATGGGTTGAAACGGTGGTATCCCGGCTAAAAACCAAAGAAGGCGCAACCCCATGATCGGTTATCTGTTTTATTGGGACACTGATGAGCTAAAGAAGATGCAACCCTATTGACAAAGGAAAGCTGCGCTCCTGGCACGGCTTTCCTTTGTCGCTGTCCGGGCAGTTAATGCTTCATGCTGAATCCTGGACGATGGGTGTTGCACTCCGGTCAAACGGGTTTGTCCTTAATGAGAGCGAGAACAGATGTGGATAGCTGCTCTTCAAGTGTTCCATGTATTTCAGCCACTGTAAAGCCAACTGCCCATATACTCTTTTTACGTCACCACTCAGATGCTTATGGTCTGCATCCGGCAAGCCCTGGAGGCTCTTTCGGGCCTCAAGTTCCTCGGCCAGATGAAACACGGCCCATAGCACATCCGTGAAAGACTCATGTTCCAGCAGATTTTGATTCTCCAGCAACCTCAAGAGGAAATCCTTCTTGGTCATTAGAAATGCCTTCACGATGTCCCAATCCGGCTTCTCGCTCTCGATACTATAATCATGTTTTTTCAAATACCTACAGATTCTCCCAAATTTCCGGGCAGGCGATTTCCCCTCAATGACCAACTCCTTTTGTATGCTTTCGATTTGAGGGTCCCACTTGGACAGGATCTCCAAAAGCTTGGTCCCCACCTCGCTATAAAATACTCCGATGACCATGTTCAACTTTTCAAGACGTGCCTTCTTCTCCCGTTGCTCAAGCACGCTATGGATGATCAACGTCACCAACAGGACTTCAATAAACACGAAGGCGACATCTCCAATCAGGTAAACGAATATATGGTGGGGATCTCTAAAGATCAAATAGTGCAAAAAATAGAAAAGAGCGGATAGCACGAGCAAACACATTCCCAGCAGGACCTGCCAATTCATTCGCTTCATAATTTCATCTCCGTAATCTATAACCCTCTATTTAGTGCCTGACCGAAAACGAGGATTTTCCTTAAGATCAAGGTTTGAGCCCAGACCCACAAATCACCCCCCGCTCAACGCCTCTAATTCCTCCCAACGCTCATACAGCTGCTCAACTTTCTTTTGGGCCTCCTGGTGTTGGGCATATCTTTCCGCCAATCGATCGGCATCGCACATAATTTTAGGATCATGAAGCTGTCGTTGCAAGTTATCCGCAACACCTTCTGCCTTTTCTATCTGTTTTTCAATCCGGTTCAATTCCTTACGCGCTTCGTAGGCCGGCTTCTTGGGTTTCTTATTCCCGGGGCTTTGCGAGCTTTCACCGGACCGGGATGTGTCGGACAGCCTGTCTTTCCTGTATTGAAGCCATTGCACATAATCTGCGAAATATTCCGCGCCGCCATCACCATCCAGGTAAAGCAATCGATCACAAAGACGCTCCATGAGAAACCGATCGTGCGTAATGAGGACAATGGCACCGGGAAACTCCTCCAGGCTCTCTTCGAGCACTTCAAGCGTGGGGATGTCCAGATCGTTGGCGGGCTCGTCCAATAGTAGAATATCCGCCGGTTGCAACATCAAATTGGCCATAAGAACGCGGGCCTTTTCTCCACCGGAGAGTCCGGAAACCGGCATGTCCAGCTGATCTTTTTGAAAGAGGAATCGCTTGGCCCAGCCGGTCACATGGAAAGACCGCCCCTGATATATGACCGTGTCTCCTTCCGGAGACAGGGCTTTCCGTAAGGTCAGGCTCCCCTCGGATAGCTCCCTGTTTTGATCAAACGTCAAGATTTGCACCCCCTCCGCCACTTTTACGAAGCCGGCATCTGGAGCCAAACACCCATTTAAAATCTGTATGAGAGTACTCTTTCCGGTTCCGTTTTTCCCCATGACCCCAATGCGAATTCCCGGAGCAAGTTTCAAGCTAAGGTTGCCAAAAAGGAGCTTTCCTCCCAGGGTTTTTCTTAGATCTTGCGCATCCAGCAGTTTTTTTGTTTTTCGATGGGTGGCATCAAAGGCCATGTCAACGCTTTTGTTTTGCGCATTACGGCCTTTTACCGCCGCCAAATTTTCTTGCAGCTGGTGTGCCTTCTGGATCCGGTATCTTGCTTTCGTGGTTCTGGCTTTGGGACCGCGACGAAGCCATTCTATCTCACGGCGGACTTTGTTGGAAAGCACGGTTTCAATTTTCGCCTGTTCATGGATAACCTTCTCCCGCGTTTCAACAAATGCGCTGTAATTGCCCTCCACTTTGAGGAACCCCTCCGGATATCGTTGGTTTAGCTCAACAACCCGGTTCGTGGTATTTTCCAGAAAGAACCGATCGTGGCTCACCAGGACAAAAGCGAAGGGGGCATCTTTGAGAAGGTTCTCCAACCATAGAATCCCCTCCAGATCCAAATGGTTGGTGGGTTCATCCATGAGGAGTAACTCCGGTTTTTGAAACAGAGCTTGACCAATGGCCAACCGTTTGCGCCACCCGCCGGAGAGTGTTTTTACCTTTTGTTTCGTGTTATCCACTCCAATCAGGCTCATGATCTCCTGACGTCGCTTACTGACTTGCCATGCCTCAAGCTCCTTGGGAATGGCGTGGAACAAGATTTCCTCTATGGTTTTCTCCGGACTGAGAACGTCGTCTTGGGGCAGGTAAATCATGTGTATATTTCTCTTTCGCGAAATCTCTCCGGAATCGGCAGGCTCCATATCAGCGAGGATTTTCAAAAACGTGGATTTCCCGGCACCATTGGGACCGATCAATCCCAGGCGCTCGTTGTCGAAAACCTGTAGAGAAATATCAGTAAACAGGGGGGTCGCCCCATAGGATTTGCTCGTAAAATGGGTGCTTATCAGTAAACTTGGAGCCATGTTTTTACTTTCTTTAAAAACGTTTAGCAGATTGTCATCAAGATCTTTAGTGGTCATCAGAAACAAAGTTTCCAGGGTGGTGTTATTTTATATTAAACCAAATTTATGGCAAGATTAATTTCATTACCGGGTGATAAGGCTAAAAGGATGTAATGAATAACTCTGTGCCCAAGCAAACGGGTTGGTGTTTTAGATCATATTGTCC
>JAFDEW010000452.1 GCA_019310125.1 Deltaproteobacteria bacterium
AATAACGCTTCCTCAATATCAAACACAACATGTTCTTCGTACGTACAGGTTCTTGAAGAGGAACAATTCATTATTTCTCTGTGATAGCTTGTCAGGGGTTTGGATTTTATTTCTCCTGGGGTTTGGTAGTCCACACGATGATATACTCTCCATCCTCGTCCCTGGTAACTGATAAATTGATATACCTGGTAATATGTTTTCCCGGTTGTCATGTTCAGATAACCTATCAAAAAGCTGTCCAGCCAGCCAATTCCGAGATATTTTTCATGTCGATACCCTCTTAACGTGGAAAATTTAGTTACATCACCTGATGAAACGTGTTTGATTATTATGGTATCTTTGAAATGTTGAGTGTTTAAATTTAGTATTTGTTTTTTCGTGGCTTCACGGGTTGATACACACCCTGAAATCAGGACCATTGTAAATAAAATGATTGCTGCTTTTTTCATTTAAAACCTAAAAAATTTGCCACAAAGACACAAAGGCACAAAGTATATATGTAACCGTTCACGGGTTCAGGGTTCAAAGGTTCAGAGGTTCAGGATTGAAAGATTCAACGTTGAACGCAGAACCCAGAACGGTGAACCTTTTTATTTACATTTCCACAAAATAGCTGTCCCATGCAGCGGACACCGTCTGTTTTGTAAGCTCGGGTTTTAGACCATGATACCGCGAGCTGTCAATGATATGTTCTATAAGGTCGCGGCAATGGCAGGAGCTAAGCTTGACATTTCTCTGATGATAATAGTTTTCGATGAGATGATTAAACACATCTTCATTAAACGCAACGCCGTTAGAATTGCATACCCTTTGAAAAATTTCTTTATATTCACTCAGGTCCGGGTGATCAATGCTAATTTTATAGCGAATTCTTCGCAGAAAAGCATCATCCACCAGTGTATGGGGTTCAAGATTCGTTGAGAAGACCACCAACTGGTCAAAAGGAATTTCAATTTTCATTCCGGTGTGAAAAGATAAAAAGTCGGTCCTGCGTTCCAGGGGCACAATCCAGCGATTCAAAAAATTTTGCGGATCCACCTGCTGCCGTCCAAAGTCGTCAACGATAAAAAGGCCGTTATTGGCCTTCATCTGTAATGGCGCCTCATAGAATTTTGATATGGGATTGAAGTCAAGATCCAGAGATTTGAGCGTCATTTCTCCACCCACCATCACGACCGGTCTTTCTACGAGAACCCACCGCTGATCCACACTGTCAGCGCTATATTGCGGTTCAACGGCCACATGGCTGGCCTTGTCATAGATCATGATAATTTCACCTTCAGTCAGCACGGCATACGGCATGTAAATGTGTCCCGGCAAAATTCTCCCGATGGTTTCAGCGATGGTAGTCTTTCCGTTACCCGAAGGGCCATACAAAAAGATGGCCTTGCCCGAGCTAACCGCAGGCCCGATAGTTTCCAGAAACCGTTCATTCACAACGAGATTTGAAAAAGCATCTCGAATGCTTTCCGGGTTCACAAAAATGCTTTTGATTGTCTGTATTTCCACCATGCTTCGGTAATCATCGAAAGTTACTGGCGCCGGCCCTGCATATCTTGAGACTTCCAGGAGACTGGATGCACGTTTAATGCCGGCTTCGGTAAGGCTTAACCGGTATGAAAGTTTCGAAAGCTGACTGGCTCCTTTTACCTCGACCAGTTGGTCATGTCTCAGCCTGTCAATGGCCTCATCCACCACGCCTAAGGTAAGTTTTGTTCGTGCTGCTATTTCCGGGATTGAAAATTCTCCCATGTTCAAAGCATGTTTGCTTATCAGATCGATGATGAAAGAAAAGTCAAGGCCGGTTTCTTCCACTTTTTTGGGAACGGCCGGGGCACTTTTAAAAAAATCGTTTAGTTCATGATCATCTATAAACCCCAGAGCGACCATATTTTCCCCGAGCCTGCCCCCGTGAAGTCGCTGGCGTTCCAAAGCCTTTTGAAGCTGCTTTTTACTTATCTTTTTTTTATCAATTAACCTTTCGCCAAACAAAAGAACGCTCATAAGAACTCTCCCTTATTTCTGAAGAAATTAAAAGGTTAGCCACAAAGACATGAAGACACCAAAGATTCAAGTTAGTTCGCTTTGCTAACAATTGGAATACTGGAATATTGGGTCTTTTTTGCATCGCATTGAAAAAAATATGATAACTTTCAAACCAAATAGAACCTATAAAAATATTCATGGACAAGTATTTAAAATTGATTCCAAAAACCTTGATCCGAATACTGAAGTTATACGTTTTTAACACATTATTCCATTATTCCAGTATTCCATCATTTTTACCCCGTGAAACTTTTTTCTATTTCACTGGGGCCATGGAATTGGCATAAACCAGGAG
>JAFDEW010000453.1 GCA_019310125.1 Deltaproteobacteria bacterium
GACGCGCACCTTTGCGTACTCTTGGCGAAGCTCCCGCAACACGTGGACAGCTTTGGCCATGTCTGTTTCGTTCCGGTACACGCCCACGTTCTCCATCATTTCAAACTGCATTTTTTCTCGAATTTTTTCTCCGTGCAGCCCCTTTTTCCCGTCGGTCAGTTGGGCAATGCGTTTTTTCGCGGGCTCCGCGACGTGCTCGTCGAAACTGAGCGGGTCGGCGTTCTTTACGTAATCCGCGATGTGGATTCCCGCCCGCCGACCGAAAACCACCAGGTCCAACAGACTGTTTGTTCCCAGCCGGTTGGCCCCGTGAACGGATACGCACGCGCATTCGCCGGCCGCATACAGACCGTCGTAAAATCCCCCTTTGCCGTCCGCGACCACCCGTCCATTTATATCCGTGGGGAGACCGCCCATGGCATAGTGAGCCGTGGGCTGAACCGGAATGAGACCTTCGGCCGGGTCCACCCCCAGGTATGTCTTGCAGAAGTCGGTGATGTCCGGGAGCTTGGCCAGGATGACTTCTCTGCCGATTTGGGTGGCGTCCAGATGAAGATAATCGTCGATCTTTCCATCCCCTCTGATCCCTCTTCCTTGCCTGATCTCCGTGATCATGGAGCGGGAAACGATATCCCTCGGCCCCAGGTCGAGCAGGGTGGGTACGTATCGCTCCATGAAACGTTCGCCGTCCCGGTTTCGCAGAATGCCTCCTTCTCCGCGCACCGCCTCTGAAATCAGGATGCCCATACCCTTGATTCCCGTTGGGTGGAATTGGAAAAATTCCATGTCTTCCAGCGGGACGCCGCGTCGGGCCAGGACGGCGGGTCCGTCTCCGGTGTTGGCGTAAGCATTGGATGTGATCCGGAACATGCGACCGAACCCGCCGGTTGCGAAGAACACGGCTTTGGCCTTGAAGATGTGAATGTCGCCGGTGGCAAGTTCCACCCGCGACCACGCCGCCGCATTTTCTGCCGTCCATGACAACGTCCACCACCTGGAACTCGTCAAAAAAGGTGACCTGGTTCTTGATGCACTGTTGATAGAGCGTCTGAAGGATCATGTGCCCGGTCCGGTCCGCGGCGTAGCAGGCCCTGCGCACGGCCGCCTCGCCGAAATTCCGGGTGTGTCCGCCGAACCGTCGCTGATCGATGCGCCCGTCGGGTGTACGGTTGAAGGGCAGTCCCCGGTTTTCGAGATCGTACACGGCCTGCACGGCCTCCTCCGCAAGGATGATCGCCGCGTTCTGGTCCACGAGATAGTCCCCGCCCTTGACCGTGTCGAAGGCATGCCATTCGGGTTTGTCCTCTTCCACATTGCCCAGCGCGGCGCTGATTCCTCCCTGGGCCGCACCCGTGTGGCTCCTGATGGCGTAAACTTTCGAAAGAACGGCGGTTTTCGCTTTTTTACTGGCCTCGAGAGCGGCATACAACCCCGCTCCGCCGGCCCCGATGACCACGGCTTCGAATTCGTGTATCACATCCGGCCTCCTTTCCTGGTTTCATGCGACTAATTTATTTGTTCCTAAGCTCAGTTTAGGTTGTTATTATTAAACATTGTAATTTTAGCATAATACCATTTTTGATCCAAGCTAAAAATATGGTAAGTATCCATGAGAAAACCGGAAGCTCATGGAACTACATATGGGAGACGACATCTATGAAAAGACCTGGGTATTGTCGGTTTCTATTTTTTCACGTTCGACTCAGCTGTTTCAGACATCAAGGGTGTCCATCCTCCGCCTGTGCCCGATTAAGTGCCGCTTCCGCGGCATCCAGATCATGCCGGGATGGCACTTTTCCCCCGCTCAGCTCGTGTACGTGCTTTAACCGTTTCAGTTCGTTTCGCGCCTCGACAAGGCCGGCCTGGGCCGATTCCAATGCAGCCTGAGACTTCATCACCTGCGCCTCGAGTGTGTCAGTGTCCAGTCTAACCAGCACTTGACCCGCTTTCACCCGATCATTATAGTTGACCGCCACGGTCTCTATTGTCCCGGAAACCTCAGTGCCCACATCCACCTGGTTAACCGGCTCCAGTTTTCCGGTTGCCGTCACGGTGACGATGAGATTGCCCTGTTGTACTTGATCCGTATTGTATTGAGGTAATACGTCATTCTTAGGGTAAACAAATATAACCACACCTGCGATTAATACCGCGACAATGGCTGCAACCACCCAAGCCTTAGCTCTCTTGCGAGCAGGCGTTTGTTTATCAAGGCTTATGGTTTCATTGATGTGGTTGCTATTCTCGGAATCGGAGTTCATCATTAGAGGTTCCTTTTTCATCATTCTTTTCCATCTAAGTCGTTAGTTGTTGAGAAAAGGTTACAACAACCATTATCCCCTTTTTATTTGGGATTCATTGAGGTGTAACTTTTGATGAGCCAAATACGACTTAATATTAAAAAGTATCTTTTATTTTGGTGAGAAAACGATTGCTTCAAAGGCCGAAGCGTATCGGGATTTGAACGGATCAAGCAACATTTGGACGCTTGGCTTGAAAATGAGCGGGGATACCCCCTGGCATAATTCCACAAGAAGATTCCAGGTTAATGAATCCCTTTTTCTTTATGGTTCTTTCTGATATAAAGCTATTTGAAATTCAGAACTCATAGCATTTGAAAAGAACCATAATGCAAAATGACCCTACTCAGTCAAGTGATATTGAGATCATCCGCCGAGTTCTTAATGGAGACGCCAATGCATTCGAGCCCCTGTTGATCAGGTACAAGGATACGGTCTTAAAAATCGTCAAAAAACATGTGCCGTACAATGATGTTGAAGAGACAACCCAAAATGTATTTTTAAGGGCTTACCAATCATTGCCGTCCTTTAAAGGCGAGAGTGGGTTCAGGCAGTGGCTGTCTTCAATATTGAGAACTATCGGGAACAACATCATCCCAAAATAAGGTTTATGTTGAGAGAAATCAGAGAACTTCAAGAATCTACGGATAAACAGCTTGAGAATTTCCTCACAGAAACTCAAATGGAAAAATATCGTGAGATACAACGAGAAAAACGTTTTTTAATGCACCCAAAAACGGCAAAGCATAGATTCGATCCCATAGATTAGGTGCCGGGAGCATTACCGATTTGTTAAAATGGTTTTCACCCATTAACTTATTCATTTTTTGAGCGAAAGCCTTGCAATCAGGTGTCAGGTGTCAGGTGTCAGGAATAAGAAACGAATTAACTGTTACTGAAACCTGACACCTGAAACCAAAAAGTCTTGGATAGCAATTAACAAACTGGTAATGCACCCTTAGGTGCTTGAACAAAAACCATATCGAGTATTACCTACATTATGCAACAGACCCAAATTACCGCTTACCTGGCTCCAAAGGGTTTTGTCAATCAGACTGCAGCGGAACTGAAGGGGGTCCAGGCCGTTCACGGCAGACTGGTCATTGCCGGCGGGCCGCCGCAAACTTCCTGCTGGGCCCAGAACACCTGGCTGGAGCCTCGCACACTCCGGATACGGTCCATTACGGACGGCGCCAAAGCCCTGCGTGCCATCCAGCGCAACTGGATCATGTATTCGTTTCGCTGGCATCGTCGCTCCACGTTAATCCAGGATAAACTTCCACACGTTTCCGCACGGCCATTGCGATTCCCGGAACCTGTCCCTCAAAGCCCGCTGGGATCCTGGACCTTGTTGGCGCCCGACCTCGTTCTGGCGTCAGCACGATGTTCAAGCGCCTTTCCTCACGGAGAGGTGCGGTTTGTAGAAAGCAAACAGGGGCCGCCGTGCCGTGCCTACCTGAAACTCTGGGAAGTGTTTTCCCGCATTCAAAAGATGCCGGCACCGGGGGATGCGTGTCTGGATGCCGGGGCAAGCCCGGGAGGATGGACATGGGTATTGCAGCAGCTCGGGGCCAACGTGCTGGCCGTTGATCGCGCTGATCCGGCTCCTGAAATTATGCGGTTGGCGGGGGTAACATTTCGAAAAGGAAACGCGTTCTCAATTCTCCCGGATCAGGATAGCCGCTTCGACTGGATATTTTGCGATGTGGCCTGTTATCCGGAAAAACTCCTGGAGTGGGTCTCTATTTGGCATAATTCGGGAAAATGTCGCAATTTCGTATGCACGGTAAAGTTCCAGGGAAATTCCCATTATGGCGTTATCAATAAATTTGCCGCTCTTCCGCATACGGCATTTCTCCATCTATCACACAACAAACACGAATTAACCTGGATTTCTCTGAATGTTTCTTCCCACAACTAAAAAAGAAATGAAGGCTCTTGGCTGGAAGTCTCCGGACGTCATACTGGTGACAGGAGACACCTATGTGGATTCGCCGTATATCGGCATCGCGGTCATTGGAAA
>JAFDEW010000454.1 GCA_019310125.1 Deltaproteobacteria bacterium
TCCACCACGCCAGTACTTTTTTCATTTCCATCTTCGACTCCTTTCGGAGAGTTTCCCTTATTAAAAAACGATATCACACTAATTTTATGGACACGATATGTGCACCTTATTGCAGTAAGCACAACCTTTTTGGGCACGGTTTTCCTTTATTTTTATTCTCATATCGGTCCTAAAAACAAGCGGAGCGCCATGAAAATTGAGCTTAAACCTCACATACCATCATCCAGTCTGTCGCCGCCACGCTCGGGTCTTCCGTCAGGCCCGATATAAAGAATTCCATGACACTCAGGGTGTCGTGAGCACCTCCAGTGCGGCCCCAGCAATTGGTCGGGTTCGGGATAAACAAGTACCATTTCCATTGCGCATTCCGGGCACCAGGGTTTAGGTTTGGTTTGAATGACGCGTTTCATTTTGGGTATTCCTTGACATTCAGCCCCATAAACGATGCGGGAATACATTTTAGATATATTCAGTCCTATTTGTGCGAAGAGGCTAATGGTCTTCCAGTGTATCCGGACTCTAACATAGCGAAGATCTATTGCTTTGTGCACAGCCTTGCTTTAGAAAGTCAGTACCTTGTCCGCTTCCATGCTTAATTCATAAAGATCATCCATCCAAGCAATAGGGCATGAACTTGATCCCTCCAGACCGTGGGATTTCATACACACCCCTCAGACGTAAAAATCTCCTTCAAATTGGTTAACCTGTTCCATTACATTAAACTCTTCATTACTGCTTTTTTCGAAAAGAACCCCTTTCCCCAGCATGAACACACTGACGTCATCTCCTTTTTTAACGGCGACATTGGCTAACCTCATAGCATTGTAAGATGTTTCATTATCGTCTGTGGAAATAATAAATAGAACGTTCATGATCAGCCTCTCCTTACCAAAATTAATTTTAATGGCGAATAACGCTGGAAGTCAGCAACAGGCATGTTAACGGTACTCCTTTAAAGCCGACTCAACATAAAATTTCTTAAAAAGCACAAAGCGCTATGCCCCCACCTCTCTGCTGGCCTGACTTTTTACACCAATCAAAATCAAAGGGCATATGATAATAAATTACATCTTTCCTTTTAAATAAGATTCCATTTTCTGATTTGATAATGCGATATCTAAAGGAACAGCTTCATCGTTGACAAAGACGCTTGTAGAACCTTTGATCTCAATTTCTTTGGCTTCTTCCGAGTCATTTGTATAAATGTTTAAATTGATCGAGTCTTCGAAACGCTTTTTCATGCTTTTAGCCACACCTATGGCCGCTTGGCAATTTCTTCAAGCAGGATTTCCGCTATGGAAAACAACAAGTTTAACCATTTTAATCTCCTTTCTGTATTGTTAAAGAAAAGTAACCAACCTTTAATCGTGTTACCTTGCCAGTCTATCAACCTGAATCAACTCTAACTGTTTTTCATATATCATAAAAACAAAAAGAGCAAACCCCAGAAAGAGGATCTGCCCCTATCCAAAAACGATATCACACTATTTTTTATACTCTGATACTTACGCTTTTATTGCAGTAAACACAACTATTTAACCTTATTAATAAATCCTAAATACTGTTGTAGCTCGAATAATGAAAAGCACGTTCTGAAATGAAAATCTATAATTTCTGTTGTTCGAAATTAGTCCGAATAATAGTCGTAGTCCTCAGATTTTCGATACGGAAATTCTATTAAAAATAAAATACTTAAATATAATACCAGAATAGTGAAATTTAGAAAACAAAAGGGGCGGCCATTGATTTGCCACCCCTTCGTAATAAATAAGCCTGATATTTCTTACGCAATGCTTACCACCTGCAGCCGCCGCCTCCATGAGGGCCATAGCCCATCATCGGACCGTATTTTCCCCGGCCACGATTATAGTTTGGTGCAGATTTCCTTACCTTGATCTCATAATTCAGGCGTTCCTGATCAAGATTGCTTTGAAGCTTCGATATATCACTCTGCAGCTTTGAAGCTTTGTTGGTATCCAGATCTTCCTTTGCCAGCTCGCTTCTCAAAGCAAGCTCTTTTTCGTAAAACTTTTGTCGGATATTTTCAGTCGCCTTGAAGAATTCGGAACGCTGCTGATCCAGTTTTGCTATTTCCTCTGCAGAAAGATTGCCGTAATATCCTTCTTGGCTATACCCATGCCCACCTTTGTGATGCCAACCTGATCCCCAAAAGTCAGGTCCCATCATATGACCGTATCCTCGTCCCCGACCCCATCCGGGACCGTGGGCAAAAGCGGAAACCGCCACAATGGATACCAAAAGTGCTATGCCGGTTATAATTAATGTATTTCGTTTCATTTTTCCTCCTTATCGTAATTGCTTTTA